>JACRIG010000075.1 GCA_016215715.1 Candidatus Peregrinibacteria bacterium
CGCAGGGGCGCTATCTCGTCCTCGGCGACAACCGGCAGGGTAGTCTCGATTCGCGCAGCTTCATCGGAAAAGACGGCGACCCCGACCCGTTCGTCCCGACTGCAAACATCAAAGGCCGTGTCTGGTTCGTGGCGCTGCCGATCACAAAGATCCATGCGATGACGGCACCGGAGTACGGACTTTGATGTTGCTCGTTGATTCGTTTCGCGTTGCTCGTTTTCATGCTTTCGAGCAACGAGTCAACGAGAAACGAGCAACGAAAAGATGATGGGGAAGCAAAATCTGCTTGCATCGCGCCCCGAATCAAGTACACTCTTGACAAGCCTCTCGGGGGCTTTTCGAGGAATTCCCACTTTGCATGAAAACCCTTGTAAAATTCGTCAACGACGCTCTGGAGGAGCTCCGGCACGTCCGCTGGCCCACGCGCCAGCAGGCCGTCCGGTTTTCCGCCGTCGTCCTTGCCTTCACGGCAGTCTCGGCCGCCCTCTTCGGCGCGCTCGACTTCGTCCTCACGCAGATTCTCAACTACTTCATTTCTCTCGTTTAATCCCCCACTCTCCTTATGGGAAAGCAGGACCCCAATGCGGGACGCAACTGGTACGTCGTTCATACCTACGCCGGTTACGAGGATGCCGTCCGGCAGTCCCTCATGCAGCGCGTCGAGTCCTTCGGCATGAAGGATTACATCTTCGACGTGCAGGTCCCCAAAGAGAAACAACTCGTTTTTAAGAAGGGGGAGCCGGTCGAGGAGGAGCGCAAACTGTTCCCCGGCTACGTGCTGGTCGATATGACCGTCACCGATGAGTCGTGGTACCTCGTCCGTAACACCCCGAACGTCACAGGGTTCGTCGGCTCCGGCAACATTCCGGTTCCGGTCACGCCGGAGGAATTCGGCGTCATCGAACGCAGAGTCGGCGAGCAGGAGGCGAAGTTCAAGAGCGACTTCCAGGTCGGCGACCTCGTCGTCATCGCAGACGGCCCCTTCAAGAACTACGAAGGCTCGGTGGACACAGTCGACGTTGATAAGGGCAAGCTGACCGTCCTCGTTCTCATCTTCGACCGTGAGACGCCGGTGGAGCTGGACTTTACACAGGTTAAAAAGAAGTGATGCGAAAAGTTATTAGTTTTTAGTTCACTAGTTATTAGTTATTTGCTTGTGTCGCGAACTAATAACTAACAAACTAATAACCAGTAAACTATGTCCGCTGTCCGCTTCATCATCACCGGCACAGTGCAGGGCGTCTTTTTCCGTGCAGAGATGAAAAAACTCGCTGATCAACTCGGCCTGACCGGCTGGGTGAAAAATTGCGACGACGGATCGGTCGAAGTGCATGCGGAGGGACCGGCGGAGAAGTTGAAAGAATTGGAAATATGGTGCAGGAAGGGACCGCCGGCTGCGGTTGTAGAAAATGTGATTGTGAAGGATGTCGCGGAAGAAAATCACGAGTCGTTTATCATTCGATACTAATCAAAATACGAACCAACCTCCGTCCATTCGTTAACGAATGATCTGAGGTCCGGACGTCGCTGAAGTCAGCCATTTTATTGTTGCAGTTTTTTGATCCTCCGCATCAGAAGCATCCCCATCACGACCGTCTCAATCACCTGCCCGATGGTGTACCCGAAGGGCAGTGCGAAGACGCCGTACTGCGGTGCGAAAATCCACGCGAGCAGGACCGCGAGCATGCCGGTCGTGACGCCGAGGACGGCGGGGATCACAGTATCTTTCAGTGCGTAGAATCCACGGAGGAACAGGTGGTTGATGCTCTCAAAGGGAATACTGAGCGCGTAGAGAATGAGCGCGAGCGTGAAGGGGTGAAGGACGTGTGATAGCTTCACGAGACCCGCAGCGATGGGTGAAGCGCCGACGAGGACAAAACTCGCGGGGATGGTGAAGAGCAGCAGCATCAGGAGTCCCTTGTCTACGTAAATGCGGAACCGCCCGAATTCTTTCTTCGCGGCAGCCTGACTGAGCAGTGAGTACGCGGATTGCGAGAGCGCGACGCCCGCGACTCCGACGATGACGCCCTGAAAATCGCGCGTGAAGGCGTTGATGGTCACCGATCCCGTATCGAGCCCCGAGGCGATGGTGTCAAAGAGGAGCAACTGCAACTGCATTGCGCCCAGCGCCAGCATCCGCGGCAACATCAGGATTCCCATCTCGCTTAAATCCGGATGCCAGAGCGTCGCGCGGAAACGGAATCCTCTGGCGAGAGCACCGCCGAAGCGAAGCACCGTATAAAGGAACGCGCCGCCGACCGTTCCCACAATCGGTCCGTAGGGGCCGACGTACTGCGTCAGAAAGATCGTCCCCGCGATCGTTCCGAGTGTGTAGACAATCGGCGTGATGCCATAGACCCAGTAGCGCTGCTCCGTTATGAGGTACTGTCCGAAAGCGTTGCCGAAGACGAAGAGGAAATTTGTGAGGAGCGCGATGCGGCCGAACTGAATGTAGAGCGCAAGTTCGTCCCCCCGAAAATGCACCATGTACGGCGCAACCCACGGAAAGGCAACCGCAAGCAGAAGAGCAAAAACACCAAAGAGCACCGACCCCATCAGCATCGTGCCGGAGAGGACTCTATCGACGTCTCCGCCGCGTCCGTGCGCTTTGTGGCCTGCGAGCAGCGGCACCAGCACCGTCCCCATCGCGGACATGATGCCGACCTGAAACAGGAGATCACTCGGACGAAAGGCCGCGATGTACACGTCGACGACCGCAAGCTCCGGAAACGTCGCGGCAAGAACGCGACGCAGGACCAGCCCCACCACCGATGCGGACAGCTGCGTCACCGCAAGAACCGCCGCCCCGCCGATGATGCGGTCCTGCCGAAAGTGTGCATGCCATGCCACGAATGAAAGTATAGCGAGAAAGTCGGCGATCTCCGAGTTCCCCGTTTGCAATCTGGTAGAATCGCTGCATTCACTCCCCTCTGTATGACTGCCTGTCGTCGCTTCGTCACATTCTCTGCTGCACTCTGCATCATCGCTTTCAATAATGCTCCTATAGTGCTCGCAGCCTCCGGCGACATTCTTTCTTCTTCGTCATCTTCGTCTTCATCGTCTTCTTTATCATCATCTTCTTCTTCGGCTTCTTCGTCTTCTCAACCAGGCGCATCATCCACCGCGGCAAGTGCATCGAGCCAGGGCTGGTCCGCGTCATCAGTCGAACCGACGGGCACTGCGAGCATCATCGTCGAGCAGAAAACCGTGAACAAGATGTTCGGCTCATGGAATCTCCTCTCTCAGGGCGGGGCGAACCGCGGAGGGGCGCTGGAATCGGAGACGGCGAAGGACCTGCCTGCGGGGAGCTACCTCTTCCTCATCAATCCCCCGCAGGGTGCGACGTCAACGCTCAGGCTGTACAGAGGCGACACCGAGATCAAGACCGAAGATCATTCACAGATGTCCTTTGTCCTGCAGGAAGGTGAGACGCTCCGTATGATCGTCAATCATCTCTTCACACGCACCGGACAGGTGACGGTGGATACGGATCCGCCCGGCGTGCACTACCGGCTCTCGGGTCCCAACGGGCAGCGCTACGAAGGCGACACTCCGGGGGCGTACCTCGGCGTTCCCGAAGGACAATATTCCGTGACGTACGATGCGCTCCCCGGCTGCATCAAGCCGCCGCCAAAATCGCTCCTTCTCGAAAAAGACAGCAGAGTCTCCTTCTCGCTCAAAATCTCCTGCGACGAAGCGACAAAGATGCGGGAAGAGGCAGAGAAAAGCCCCGAAAAGAAGTTCGTGACCGTCACGCAGGACGGCGTCACGACGATCTTCGGCGACGTCCCGCAGGAGGCATGGTTCGCGTCGCACGTCTTCAACGTCGCGCGCAGGAACGTCCTCTCGGGCTACCGCGATGCCTCCGGAAAACTCACGGGCGTCTTCGGTCCGGGCAACAATGTCACCGTCGCGGAACTCGCGAAAATCGCCCATCGCATCGCCACGATCGACGAAACCGAAACGAAAACCCCGCCGGAGAACAAACGAGCGCGGAACCAGTGGTTCTCACCCTTCATTGCCTCCGCAGAGCAGCGCGGCTGGACCATCTACAGCGATGCGACCGTCGACGCCGGGCGCCCCGCAACACGTGGCGAAGTGCTCGTGACGCTGCTGCAGGTCCTCAGCGTCCCCGTGCAGTGGCAGAAGGGATCGGTCTTCACGGATGTCTCCACCCGCACGCCGTACGCCGCCGCCATCGAAACGTCGGCCGCTCTCAACATCGTCTCCGGCAAGCAGGATGACAAAGGAAAAGACACGGGCCTCTTTGGACCTGCCGAGCCCATCAATCGCGCGGAGATGAGCAAG
Source organism: Candidatus Peregrinibacteria bacterium (assembly GCA_016215715.1). Lineage (GTDB taxonomy): Bacteria > Patescibacteriota > Gracilibacteria > Peribacterales > Peribacteraceae > JACRIG01. The sequence goes on from JACRIG010000075.1 coordinate 4,309, forward strand.
ATTGTCGACACGATGATTGATATTTTCAAAACCGGCGGATCGTCGTCGGGCAGTTCCAGTAAATAATGGTTGACCTGTAGAGACGCAAAATCTTGCGTCTCTACGACATCATGCGACCCGCAAGTTGCGTAATATCCCCCGCCCCCATACAGACAAGCACGTCACCGGATTTGAGAATCGCGCCCCAGAGCATTTTTTCTGTCTCCGAAAGCGTGTGTCCTTCTATTGCCTTCACGTCACTTCCCGTTGCAATGTCTTTCACGAAGCGCGGCAGATCAACCGTCGCTGTTTCGATGTCGTGTCGCGCATCGTACACATCCGGAACGATCAGAACATCCGCGTCTTTGAAGGACACGAGGAAATCGTCGTAGAGCTTGAGCGTCCGGTCGTGCGTATGCGGCTGGAAGACGCAGACGATACGGCGCTCCGGATACGCTTCGCGCATCGCAGCAAGTGTCGCGCGGATTTCCTTCGGATGATGCGCGTAATCGTCGACGATCGTGATGCCATCCCGTTCCCCCTTCACTTCCATTCTCCTCCACGTTCCGGCAAATCCGGACAGGCTATCTTCGGCTTTCTTCTGCGGAATTTTGAGCACCTCCGCGAGTGCCAATACTAAGCGGGCATTCTGCCTCATGTGCTCTCCGGGAGTTGAAAGTTTGGGAAGCGGGAACGCATCGGCATCGACAAACTTTCTTCCGCTCCCCATCGCAATACGCTTTGCATCCGGATCCTGCCCGTGCGTGATCACAACACCATCCGGCGGAAGGATACTCAGGAAGTCGCTGAAAGCTTTGTGGTACTCCTGCATATCCTTAAAGGCATCGAAGTGGTCACCGTCAACATTCGTCATCAGAACGATATCCGGCGAAAGCGAATGGAACGATTTCCGGTACTCACACGCTTCGAGAAGGAACAAATCACTCTTCCCTTTGCGGAAGTTTTTCCCGTCAAGTTCGCGCACTTTCGTCCCGACCACCACACTCGGATCCTTCCCCGCCTCAATCAGGACACGTGCCGCCATCGCAGTCGTCGATGATTTGCCGTGCGTGCCGCAGACCGCAACGACGAAAAAATCTTTCGAAATCTCCCCGAGCCCCTGAAAATACGAAATGCTGCGGATCCCGAGCTCGCGCGCACGTTTTCGCTCGGGCGCATCGGCCGGAATCGCTTCGGAATAGACCAGCAGATCACACGCATCAGGAAGCGCGGACCCATCCTGCTTTAAGGAAATCTCAATCCCCTGCTCCCGCAGACTCTGAAGCAATGCACTGTCGCTGCGGTCGCTGCCCGCCACCGTATATCCCGCCGCTTTCTGAAGCGAAGCGTACGCAGAGAGTCCGATACCGCCGATGCCGGAGCAGAAGATGTTCACGTTCGTAGTTTATAGTTATTAGTTATTAGTTTATAGTTTTTTAATCAACAAAAACTAATAACCAACAAACTAATAACTGTCTATACTTGGCGCATGCCCTATCAACGCGATCTCGAGCCTGTCAGTAAACAGCTCACGATCATCATCGGACTCACGGTGGTCGGATTCATGACTTTCGGGCTGGCGCTTTCGTTCTACCGCAACATTCTCTTCCAGCAGACGCTGAATGATCTGGAGCAGCAAAATGAGCAGATCGCCGCCGGGATCGGGCAGGAATACCGCGATCTGGAGTACGTGAATTCCGACCAATATAAAGACAAGTACGCGAAGGAAAATCTGGCCCGCGTGAACGACGGCGAGAAGGTCCTGCTCATCGCGCATACCCCGAAGGGAATCCTCACCGGTTCCGGAGAGACACTCACCGAGCGCGAGCAGCGCGAGGCGGCCTACCTCGAACTCCTCCGCCAGATGCCGGTTGTCGAACACTGGAAGTTGTATCTCTTCCATAGGGATAAATTGGAGGAGCTGAAGAAGGGGTTGTGATGGTTCGACGAGCTCACCATGACACCTTTTCTCCTTGCAGAGCGCACTTTCGTGCTGCAGAATATCCCGCGCAGGCAACTCTCGTACCGCGGGGTGGAGCAGCCTGGTAGCTCGCCGGGCTCATAACCCGGAGGTCGCCGGTTCAAATCCGGCCCCCGCAACCAGTTAAAAAGCTTCATTTTGACCTTGTCTTCACCCTCGGGGCGGGTAGAATTCACAAGTTATGGCACATAAGAAAGCAGGCGGGACAACCACCAACGGCCGGGATAGCAGAGCGAAGCGCCGCGGCGTGAAACGCTTCGGCGGGCAGGTCGTGTCTGCCGGTGAAGTCCTCGTCCGCCAGAAGGGGTCGGCATTTGTGGCAGGGAAAAATACCTACATCGGACGCGACTGGACGATCCACGCTTCTCTTCCGGGAGTGGTGGGATTCAGCAAAGCGAAACGCCAGAACTTCAACGGGAACCGCACCCGCGGAACCTTCGTCCACGTGACGCCTTCAAAGTAATCCGGCTTCGCTTCGTACGCTTTCCGCGATTACCGGCTTTTCTCTGTTGTTTTCGGGGCGGGCAAAAATCGATATTGCCCTGAATCATCCCCCTGTACACTGCCCTCCATGATGGATCTTGGCGGATCAGAATCGTTCGTGCCCTCGGAGGGTGAAGGCGGCGGGTCGGAAGCGGCGCGCGAGCAGGCGCAGCAGCGCTTTGCAGGAACGGCGGCGGCGCTCCAGCAGATCCGGCGTGAGGAGAAGAAGGCAAAACGACAGGATGACAGTGTCGCGCAGGCGATCCTGCAGTTCCTCACGGACAACCAGCGCACGCATCTCGCGACGCTGATCTCGCGTCTCGTCGGCCTGAATTGCCCCTCGGTCTTCATTCTCTCCGTCGTCTCACTCATCAACCCGCAGTGCGCCGCTATCGTCGCGGAGTATCTGAAAGAAGCAATGGGCGTCGAGGAAAATGATGCCGAAACACTTCCCGCGACCCTTGCACATGCAGGGGAACTCGGGGAGCACGCCAACCGTGAGCTTGCGCTCTGGACCGCGCGGATGGACCTCGTCCTTCAGAGCGACCGGCAGACAATTCTCAGAGCGCTCGTCGTCGCCGACAACAACATCGACGGCACGGTGCTTCAGCTCACGACCTTCGTTCTGCAGGAATTTTTGCAGACGCACAAAAAGCAGGCCGCCTTCGAGAAACTCCAGCCGCTCGCCATCGGCATTCTGCACTCACTCTTCGAGCCGCATTTGAGGGAGTATGAACAACTCAACGAAGAATCTTCCCCTCCCCCCGCGGGGGAGGGTTAGGGAGGGGGGCGTTTGCTCCCATCAAAGACAAACTCTCCTATCACTGTCTGCTTCCTTCCCTCAATCTCTGCGTACAACCGTAGCTGATCGATCTCCGTCGGAAATGCGCAGTTTTCCAGAATCTTCATCACCTTCTTCTTCACGACCGCGAACCGCTGCGGGTGACCGATGCGTGCGAGGGTGATGTGGGGAGCGAAGGGTTTCTCTGACGGCCACGGACAGAGTTTTTTGAGTATGGCCAACTCCGGACTGAACGCAACTGTCAGGAAAAGCACTCGATCCTCTCCCCGTGATCCGAACGTTTCGGCACCCGTAATCTGAAGCGCGAACGGATGGCTTCTTGAAGCAATTTCTTCTGCCTTCTTCACCACCGGTGCATATTCGATTTCCATCACTTCCTTCCAGAACTGAAGCGTGAGATGCGGCGACTGCGGATTTTGAAATCGAAGAATGTCGGCAAAAGGTTCAAGTTTCTGCTGTAACTCCTGAAAGGTTCTCTTCGCATCTCCTTCCAGAGGAATGGCCACGAACACCGATCGCAGGGGAAATGCCAAATCCATGCGGAGAGAATACTACCAGACTCAATTCCTCTGCATCCTCTTCGCGGCAGCAGGCACCATTCTTTCCAGCCCAGGCAAATGGGGGCTAATGATGGCAGGAACATCCAGCTGAAACTTTTTGGAAACAATTTTATGGAGAAATGAGCGTAGTGGCTCCGGAATCATCGTCTGTGACTTCGATGCCAGAAACTTTTTTGACATCTGTTGATGTGGATTCCTGCAGCCCGAATGGGTA
>JACRIG010000078.1 GCA_016215715.1 Candidatus Peregrinibacteria bacterium
ATGTGAGTAGAGAAAGAAGGAACCGTATCGGACAGCGGACAGCGGACAGCGGACAGAGGGCGAACGTTCCGAAGTCCGAAGTCCGAAGTCCGAAGTCCTGATCGCGGGCCGATAGCGGAGGGGAGGAGGAGCATCATGCGGCAGTCTTGGCAGCGGCGGCCTTGCCGACCTTGCGGCGGACGATTTCATCGATGTAGCGGATGCCCTTTCCTTTGTAGGGCTCGGGCGGGCGGAGTTCGCGGATTTGGGCTGCGACCTGACCGACGAGTTGCTTGTCGATCCCGCGGATTTTCAGAATATTCTTGTTCTTCTCGTCCTGCGCGATTTCGATGCCGGCGGGAATGGTGAAGTCGATCGGGTGCGAGTAACCGAGCTGGAGCTGGAGCAGCGTCTTACTCTTCAGCGCAGTCTTGTAACCGACACCGATGATCTCGAGCTGCTTCTCATACCCGTCACTCACGCCCTTGACCATGTTCGCAATGATCGCGCGGGCCAGCCCGTGACGCGCCCGTGCAGCGTCGCTGTTGTCTTTGCGCTCGACGAGAAGCGTAGAGCCGTCGACCTTCACGGTGACTTCGGGGAGGAGCATGTAGCTCAGCTCGCCGTTCTTTCCCTTCACGGACACCGTCGATCCTTTCAGATCGACTGTTACCCCGCTTGGGAGAGCCACTGGTTTGCGTCCAATGCGTGACATGACTTAAGAAATGGTACAGAGAAGTTCGCCGCCGAGTTTGCGCTTGCGCGCTTCACGGTCGGTGATGAGTCCTTCGCTGGTGGTGAGGATGGCGCTGCCGTAACCGCGCAGCACCGACTTGAGATCTTCAGCCTTGCTGTAGATGCGCCGTCCCGGTTTGCTGATGCGCTCTAAGGTGAGTTTCTTCCCCGGAACAAACTTCACTTCGAGCGTGAGCTTGGGCTTCTCCCCCGTCACCGCAACATCCTGCAGCCACCCTTCTTTCTGCAGCAGTGTGCAAAGTTCTTCTTTGATGCGTGAGTGCGGAGCGCTGCAGCCGTGACGTCGCGCTGCCTGTGCGTTACGCATGCGGGTGAGGAAGTCGCCTATGGGATCGGTTACGTAAGTCATAGAAGTAAGCAGTGCAGCCCTCCGCGGCTGCGAAGTATTACCAGGAGGATTTGGTTACACCGGGAATTTCGCCGTTCATCGCAAGCTCACGGAAGCAGATCCGGCAGATGCCGAAGAAACGCATGAAGCCGTGCCTCCGCCCGCACAGTCCGCAACGGTTGTAGACGCGCGTCGCCATCACCGGCTTTTTGCCCGCGGCCTTCGCCCTGAGGCATGCCTCAAGACCTTTCTGTTGCCGGTGGACGATGGATTTGCGGGCCATGATGGAGATTAGGAGTGCAGAGTGTAGCGGATAAAGTGTTTACGCGGCAGAGGCTTCTGCCGATTTTCGGTCGGGGCGGAACGGGAAACCGATCTGCTTCAGGAGGGCCTTGCCGGCAATGTCATTCCCCGCAGTCGTCGTCACCTGAATCTGCATGCCGAACGTTTTGATAATGTCGGTCGCGGGAATTTCCGGGAAGATGGAGTGGTCGGTGAGTCCGATGGCGTAGTTGCCGTGACCGTCGAATTTCACCGGAAGTCCGCGGAAGTCGCGGATGCGCGGGAGAACGTAGCTCACCAGCCTGTCGACGAACGCTTCCATTCTCTTACCGCGCAGCGTCACCATCGCACCGACGATGAGTCCCTCGCGGATCTTGAAGTTGGAAATCGCTTTGCGCGACGGGCGGAAGATCGGCTTCTGGCCGGTGATCTTCATCAGGCCGTCGGAGATCATCTCCTGCACATCCTTCCCTTCCATCTTCGAGCGGTTGATGCCGACGTTCACAATCACCTTACTCAGGCGCGGAAGCGCATGCGTGTTTTCCACGCCGAGCTCTTTTTTCAGAGCCTCGGCAATGGGTCCGCGCAGCCGGTCATGGAGGGAGACGTATTTCATAAATTAGCCGTTGCTTTCGCGGGAACGACGGACAGGAGTGAGGGTACCGTGGATCGTTTCTTCTTTTCCGGTCTTCGAGGTGTCCTCCGTCGCGTCGGGACCACCCGTGAACGCGCGCTTCCAGAACGGCTGCTTCTTGGGCGGAGCACCCGCAGCAGTCTTTGAAACGTCTGTCGCCTCTGTTCCTTCTGTCGCCTTCATTTTCTTCTTCGTCTTCATCGCACTCTTCGTGGTCGACTGCGCCGGCAATACCTCCCCGCTCACTTTCGCGAAACGCACTTTGTGCCCCTTCACGTCCATTTTATAGCCAACGCGTGTCGGCTTCTTGGTCTTCGGATCGAGGAGCATGACATTGCTGGCAGCGAGACTCGCTTCGTACGTGAGTCTCTGTCCGGCCTTTTCCGCCGATTTCTTGATATGGCGGACGCGCATGTTCACGCCTTCCACGATGAGGCGGTTTTTATCGGAGAGGACTTTCGTCACCGTCCCCTGCTTCCCTTTGTCCTTGCCGGTAATGATGAGGACGACATCGCCCGCGTGGATTTTCATAGAACGTCGGGGGCCTGGGAAATAATTTTCTGGTAGCCCTTACCGCGCAGTTCCCGCGCGACGGGCCCGAAGACGCGTGTGCCCTTCGGCAGACCGTCTTTCTGGATGATGACACAGGCGTTGTCGTCAAAACGGACGCCGCTGCCGTCCTTGCGGCGCGTCATGCTGCGCATCCGGACGACCACCGCATGCTCCACGGATTTCTTGCGGACGGTGCCGCGGGGCTCGGCATCTTTGACCGTCACGATGATGACGTCGCCGATGCGCGCGTAGCGGCGCGACGTTCCCCCGAGGACGCGGATGCACATCGCGACTTTCGCGCCTGTGTTATCCGCCACGGTGAGGTAAGTCTGCTGCTGGATCATGATTGTGAGGGTGAATCATTTTCGACCCCGGTCCCCTTGGTCCCTTTGGCAACGTTGGTCCCCATTGCTTCCGCCAACCCTTTCTCTTCCGCGACTTCACTCACCTGCGGCGCTTTCTTCGTGATCTCCGTGATCCTGAAGTGCTTGCGCTTGCTCAGCGGCCGGCACTCGGTGATCACGACTTCATCACCCACGTGCACCGTCATGTCTCCGGTGTCGGCGAGGAATTTCGTGCTGACGCGATAGCGCTTCTGGTACATCGGATGCACCACCGAGCGGTGGACCGTCACCGTGACGGTGCGTGTCATTTTTGCCGCTGTAACGATACCGTGCTTGGTGATCATTTTTTGGAGGTGGAAGATTTCGCAGCTGCCTTGGGTGCGCGCTTTTTGGGTGCGACTTTGGCAGGCGTATCGGAGGCGGACAGAGTAGCGGGTTTTAGGCTTGTCTTCAATGCTTTGCCGTCACCCCGAGCGGAGACGAGGGGCTGAAGCATGCGGCGCGCAGTGAGTAATCTGGCAAGCTCGCGGCGTTCAAATCGCACTTTCGCCGTGTCCTTCTCCTGACGGAGTTCCACGCCGAGATGGACCTTCGTCAGGTGCATGCGCTTGGCGGTAATCTCGCGCTCGAGGTCGGGCGCCTGCATTTTTCTCAGCTCAGTCATGGTGGTCTTTTTCGCCATATTAAGAAGCAGAGGGAGAAACCGTTTTTATGTGCGAGACAATTTTCGTTTCAAGCGGGAGCTTGTGGCTCGCAAGTCTGAGAGCTTCGCGCGCGGCCGCCTCGGGAAGTCCGTCCATTTCGAAAATCATGGTGCCGCGCTTCACGATGGCCGAGAAGTATTCCAGCCCGCCTTTTCCGGCTCCCATCGGCACCTCGGCAGCCTTCTTGGTGACAGGGGTGTGCGGGAAAATGCGGATCCAGATTTTTCCGCCGCGCTGGACAGAGTGCGTCATTGCCTTACGAGCGGCTTCGATCTGCCGCGCCGTGATTTCGCCGCCGCGGATCACCTTGAGACCGATGGTCCCGAAGCTCAGCAGCGCCCCGCGCGTCGCCTTGCCACTGAAGGCTCCGCGATTGCGATGCTGCTTCCGGTGTTTTAATTTCTTCGGTTCGAGCATAAGAGTGGAGAATTGTAGAGACGTGCGATGCGCACGTCTCCGTTCTGGTTATTGAGGTTTGGAGGAACTAAGCCCCGCCGCCGACTGCACCTCCTGCACTTTTTTAAACACCATTCCTTTGTAGACCCATACCTGAATGCCGATCGTCCCGAACTTGGTGACGGCGTGTCGGCGGGCGAACTGGATATTGGCGCGGAGTGTCTGCAGCGGGATGTTTCCTTCCTTGAAGCTGTCGACGCGCGCGATCTCCGCTCCATTGAGACGGCCTCCGAGGCCGATTTTCACGCCGAGCGCGCCGCTCTGCATCGCCTTCTCGATCGCCATCTTCGCGGCCCTGCGGTAGGGCATGCGGCGCTGGATCTGTCCCTGAATATTTTCAGCGATCACCTCCGCGTCCGCGTCAGGATTGCGGATTTCTTTCACCTCGACGAGGAAAGAGCCGTCGAAGCGGCGTTCGAGATCCTTGCGCATGTCCTCGATGGCCGCCCCCTGCTTGCCGATCAGAATTCCGGGCTTGCTCGTGTGGATAGAGACCGTCACCTTCTTACTGCGTTCAATATCGATGCCGCTGATGCCCGCCTCCTTCATCTTGCTCATGATGTAACGCCGGATCTTCTGGTCCTGCAGGAAGAGATCCTTGTATTTCTTCCCGCGCGCGAACCACGTGGAGGGCCACATGTGCGTCATATGGATGCGGATGCCGTTGGCGTTTACTTTCTGACCCATAAAAATAAGAGGAATTAGGACTTCGGACTTCGGACTTCGGACGAATCTGTTTTCGTCTTCGGCACACTTTGTACAGCATTTTTTGGCTTTGTGGAAGCTTTTTTCTCACTCTTTGCTTCGGCCCTCTGTCCGCTGTCCTCTGTCCGAAGTCCTAACGCGATGGAAATGTGACTCATAAATTTCTGCATCGGCCTCATCCGGCCGCGCGCCATCGGGACGCCGCGTCGCATGGACGTTCCCTGATTCACGACGATCGTCTTGATCACGAGATCGCTCATCGTCTGCTTCTCGTTGTGCTGCGCATTCGCAATGGCAGACTTCAGGAGGATCTCCACCATCCGCGCGCCTTTCTTGTGCGTGCGGCTGAGGAGATCGATCGCGTCGTGCACGGGCATCCCTCTCACCAGTTTGGCGATGAGGTTGGCCTTTTTCGGAGCGATGCGCAGTGCGTGAGCGTAAGCTTTCATGGGGGAGAGGTGTAGAGACGCAATATCTTGCGTCTCCGTGAATTATTTAGCGGGAGGAGGAGTAGAGGCAGCAGGTGCACCGCCGGGACCGGCAGAGGCGGGCGAGGGGCCGGTCTTCGCGGCGGCCTCCGCAGCCGACATCTTGCCGCCGTGGACCTTGAACTTCGTCGTCCAGCTGAACTCGCCCAGTTTGTGCCCCACCATCTGCTCAGTCACGTAAACCGGCGTGAATTCTTTGCCGTTGTGCACCGCGAAGGTGAAGCCGACGAACTCCGGCGGAATGTCGCAGTCACGCGCCCACGTTTTCACGATCTTCTTCTCGCCACGATCGATCATCCCGCTCACTTTCTTCATGAGCTTCGCGTCGACGTAGGGGCCTTTTTTAAGAGATCTTGACATATCAGTGGGTGGAAACGGAGAGAGAAGGTGTGAAGGACAGAGGACAGCGGACAGCGGACAGAGGGCGAACGTTCCGAAGTCCGAAGTCCGAAGTCCGAAGTCCTGATCGCGGGCCGATAGCGGAGGGGAGGAGGCGCATATTACTTCTTCTTTTTCTTACTGATACGGCGGCGGACAATCAGATTCGAAGATTTGAGTCTCCTGCGGCGCGTCTTCACACCGAGGGCTTTCTTACCCCACGGGGTCTTCGGCGCCTTGAGACCGATCGAGGTGTGCCCTTCTCCTCCACCATGCGGGTGATCGACCGGGTTCATCGCAGTACCGAGCACCTGCGGCTTCCGGCCCATCCAGCGCATACGTCCGGCCTTGCCGATGGTGATGAGGTTGTGATCAGGATTGCTGACGATGCCGATGGTCGCGCGGCACTCTTTGCGGACCTTGCGCATTTCGGAGCTCGGCAGTTCGATGAGTGCATGGTCGCCATCGAAGCCGACGAGTGTCGCCGAGGTTCCGGCGGAGCGCACAATCTGTCCGCCGCGTCCGGCCTGCATTTCGACGTTGAAAACTTTGTAGCCGACCGGGATGTGCTGGAGCTGCATGCGGTTGCCGGTCTTCACTTTTGTGCGCATACCGCTCACGATCTGGTCTCCCGGTTTCAGGCCCTGCGGAGCCAAAACGTAACGCTTCTCGCCGTCGGTGTACTGAATGAGGGCAATACGCGCGGAGCGGTTGGGGTCGTACTCGATCCCGACGACGACGGCCGGAATTCCTTCCTTATCACTCTGGCGGAAATCAACATCACGGAAGAGTCGCTTGTGTCCCCCGCCGCGGTGACGCACCGACACCTGCCCCTTATTGTCGCGGCCCGACACCCGCTGCTTTCCGTGCACGAGTGATTTCTCGGGCGTGAATTTCGTCACTTCCGAGAAGTCCGCGAGCGTCATCTGGCGCCGCGCGGGAGTCGTTGGTTTGAGCGGACGAACGGGCATAAAAAGGAAGTAACGGGAGAGTTAGGATTTAAACTGAACGAGATCGAGCGCCTTGCTCTTGGCTGCCAGCGTCACGAGCATCTTCTTCCACGGCTTGCGCTTCACCATCACTTTGCCGGCTCCGATGAGACGCTTCTTGGGGCCGACGCGCATCACGCGCACACTCACCGCGTCGACATCGTAATATTTCTTCAGTGCATTCTTCACATCGATCTTCGTCGCCTCCGGAGCCACGCGCAGCGTGTAGGTACGCTGCTCTTTACCGAGCTCTGACTTCTCTGTCGTGACGGGGCCGAGGATGATGCGGGTGAGTTCCATGGGGGGAAAAATGTAGAGACGTGCGATGCGCACGTCTCAGTAGATTATTTTGGGGAAGAGGAAACTTTCTTTTTCGCAGCAGCTTTCTTCGTCTTCTTGTGCTTCGGCATCCTGATTTCTTTCACATCCTTCACCGACGGTTCTTTCGGTCCCCTTGGTCCCTTTTGCCCAAATATTCCTTCTGCAACGTCGATCGCACTTTTAAGGAAAATCACGTGCTTCGACCCGAGAATATCTTCAGGGTTCAGGTAGCGCGCGTCGAGTGTCGTCACGCGCGGAATGTTGCGTGCGGAGAGCGTGATGCCCTGCATCTTCGAAGGAAGGACGATGACGATGCGGCGTCCCATTTCGACCGGCAGTTTTTTCAGGAGGATGGTGAGCGTTTTGGTCTTGATCGTTTCCGGATAATTTTCGAGAATGAGAATTGCGTCCTTGCCGGCCTGCAGACTCAGACACGAACGGATGGCTGCATGACGCATCTGCTGCGGCATATTTTTCACGTAGTTTTTATCATTGCGCGGACCGAATGTCTTTCCCCCGCCACGGAGGAGCGGACTGCGGATCGGGCCGCGACGCGCTTGTCCCGTTCCTTTCTGTGCGTACACTTTGCGTGTCGATCCCTGCACTTCACCGCGCGTCTTCACGTGCGCCGCACTCTGGCGGCGGTTGCTCTGCTGGAGCACGAGCAGCTGGTGCATCAGTCCCCAATTGATGGGTGAGGCAAACAGGGTCTCCGGGAGCGCGAGTGTTCCCTTCGATTCGCCGGTGGCAGTGAAAACTTTTGCGGGCATGATTATTTCTTAGCAGGGGTATCTTCGAGGGTGACGTACACAGCGCCGCCGTTCGGTCCGGGGACCGGTCCGCTCACGGCCAAAATGCCTTTGGAGGCATCCGAGACGAGAACGGCGCGGTGTTTGATAGTGATGTGATCCAGCCCCATGTGTCCGGCCATCGCTCTTCCTTTAAAGATGCGTCCCGGATCCGTACGCATTCCGATGGATCCCGGCTCGCGCTTGAAGTGCGAGCCATGGGACATCGGACCTCCGGCAAAGTGGAAGCGGCGCACAACACCCTGAAAACCCTTTCCTTTGCTGATTCCGGCAATTGTGACCATACTCTCAGCCGGCATCACTTCGACGCTCAGCTTCTTCCCGGCCTCCATTCCATCGAGCGAATCGACAGCCCACTCCTTCTGTATTGCGTATCGTGTGTTGGTCTTCCCCTTCCGTGACTTCCATTCCTTCGGCTCAATGCCGAGAACCACGGCATTATAACCATCCTTCTCTGTCGTCTTCGTGCGGACAATTGTATTGGGTTCCACCTCCAGATACGTCACGGCGACGGCCTCTCCCGTGGGGAGAAACTGGCGGGACATACCGACTTTGCGGGCGATAAGGCCAACAG
>JACRIG010000079.1 GCA_016215715.1 Candidatus Peregrinibacteria bacterium
TCAGCAGCCAGAAACCGCCGACGACGTAGAAGAGCGAGGGGAGGAGGAGGAACGGAATGCTCTGCAATACGGACCCCTCGGGCGCATGCAGGAGCGCGCCGAGCGACTGCGGATGGCCGGGGAGCATGTCGGGGAGCGTCACGAGAAAATTGAAGGCGCTGTGGAGGAGGATGGCGCATGCAAGACCGATGAAGATCATCTCGGCCCGCAGGATGCGCTCCTCGGGAAGACGAAGCGCGCGATGGAGCATGCTATGAACGGAAAAAAGTGTTCCGCGCCGCTCCTCCTCCTCGAGGAACGGGCGGGCGAAAATCGCGCGGCCCAGGAAGTATCCCGCGACTCCCGTCGAGACAACGTGCACCATGGTCGTAAGGACGGAACGACCGAGGACGTTCGTCAGGAAACCGGGAATATCGCGGCTCGCGGGATTCAGCAGGAAGTCCCGGACGAACCCGCTGAAGTACGTGGGGTTCACGATGTTCTCGGCAAAGGCGAAACCGATCGCGACAATGATCGAGAGCTGCAGGACGTCATCGATGCTGGAGAAAACCGCCTGCCCGCTTCGCCTGAGCACCCAGAACTTGCTTCCTTCTTCGATGAGCGCGACGATCAGGAACGAGACGAAGCTGCCGAGCAGTGCGGTGCGTACCCCGCCGTCGAGCAGCTGTCCCGCCGCGAACGCCTGCGAGCTCTGATTGAAACTTTCCGGCGTGATTCTGAAGAGAAAGAAATCGAGCGTCACGGCGTTGCGGACGAGGGAGTCGTAAAAGAGGATCGGCACGGTGGAGAGCATGCCGGAGAGAAACATCAGCAGCACCGAACTGAACCGCTCGCGATGGTACCGGAGGAAGAGCAGACACCAGACCACCGCGGGAACGAGGGCGACGCCCGCCGCGAGGATGCGGATCGTTCTGTTCCCGGGCTCGTCACGCAGAAGCATGGTGAGCGCGATCCAGAAGAGAAACGTCCCGAGCACCGTGGCCTTCGTTGCCGCCTCCCACGGCCCGAAGAGCGCCTTCCATCCGAGGACAAGGAGCAGAACCGCGAGCCCCATCGTGACGGCATTCTGCGTCAGACCCGACGTGAGGAAGATCGTCGTGATTTTAATGAGTCCCACCGAAAGCACCGTCCCGAGAAGACATGCGAAGAGGTAATGTGTTCTGCGATGCCGCAACCTCTGGCTGAGATCGAAACTCCCGAGCGCCATCACAGCCAGCACCACCGCAATGGTCCGGCCGAGGGAGAAATCCGACAGGAAGAGGGAGAGTGAACCCATTCCGTCTATTATAGCATTTTTCGGGGGTTTTGGGAACTCTTCCTCCTGCCTTCCGGATGCGCATTTGGGGCCCCTCCCGCTACACTCCAGCGCATGCAACGCAGCGCTCAGCACAGATGGACGCAATGGGAAACGCTCGGGATCGTCTTCATTATCGTCCTGTCGTACTTCACGATCGTCCATAATTTCTCGACGCCGCAGCACTTTTTCTGGGATGAGAACTACCACATCGCGAGCGCGCAGAAGTACCTGAACGGGATTTATTTCATGGAGCCGCACCCGCCGCTGGGGAAGATGCTCATCGCACTCGGGGAGAAGGTTCTGAACCGCAACGCTGCCGACGATCAGTTCATCGGCACCGACTACGCGAAAAATCCTCCCGCCGGATTTTCGTTCACGGGCTACCGCCTCTTCCCCATCCTCCTCGCGTGGCTCACGGCCCCGCTCCTCTTTTTAATATTTCTGTTGCTCACGCGCCGGACTCTGTGGGCGATATTTTTGAGCTTCCTCTACGTCTTCGACAATGCGCTGCTCGTTCACCTGCGCTCTGCGATGCTCGAGGGGCCGCTCCTCTTTTTTTCGTGTCTCACGATCCTCGCATTTCTGCTCCTCCTCGAACACCGCGAAGAAAAATGGCCCTTTAGAGGCAGCGCCCTCCTCTTCGGACTCGGCTTCGCGGCGGTGATGACAACGAAAGTCTTCGGCCTCATCCTCGTCCTGCTCGTCCCCGCTCTCTTCTTCCTGCTGCGACGGCACCGCGGACAGTTCGTGCGTTTTCTCCTGTGGTCGGCACTCGCGTTCATCCCCTTCTACGCCGGCGTGTGGCAACTGCACTTCAGCATCGTAACGAACATCAATCCTTCTCTCGCGGACAGCGGCTACTACCAGGCGTCACCCGCGTACAGGCAACTCCTCACGGAGAAAAAAACGACATCCCTCTCCGGCTTCCCGGTGATGCTGCGGGACTCGCTCGACTTCATCGGCCATTACGAGGAGGGCGTACCGCGGCTGAACCTCTGCAAGAAGGATGAGAACGGCAGCCCATACTTCCTGTGGCCCTTCGGCGGACGCTCGATCAACTACCGCTGGGAGACACCGGACGGACAGCAGTTCCGCTACCTCTACCTGCAGGTGAATCCCGTGGTGTGGGGGCTGGGTTTCCTCGGCGTCGTGTTCGCGGCCATCATGCTCATAGCCGAACAGACTGTGGGGCTGCGCGAGGGGCTCAAAAACAAGCCGATGCTCCTGACGTTCCTCGGCGTCTACGCCGCCTACATGATTGCGATCGCGCGGATCGGGCGGGTGATGTACCTCTACCACTACTTCATTCCGCTGCTGCTCAGCTTCATTCTCTTCGCACTTGTGTGGAATGAGCTCACGCAACTGGGCAGACGCCGCCTCACGGAGGAGGGCAAAACCACCGGCCTCTTTTTCCTCGCGCTCCTGATGTTCCTTGGCTACCAGTTCTTCCGGCCGTTGACGTACTACGAACCGCTGACCGATGCGCAGTTCCAGCGAAGAGCATGGCTACGCATCTGGGAACTGCACTGCGTACACTGTTCCCCTGATAGTCCGTTCGTGATTCTCTCCGACTCCACCTCTACGTGACCTCGCCCGCCCGCAACCGGCTGCACGCTGCTCTGCCGCTGCTCGCGGTATCCGTCCTGCCGCTGATTATCGCCTTCGCTTTTGTTCTGCGGATCGGGTTTGCGCCGATGCAGGGACTCGACTTCGACATCGGCACCAATCAGGGCTGGGCGAAGAGCGCCGTCGAACTCGGCCTCGCGCGTTCGTACCGTGAGCAGGTGGGGGGGACGATGCTCCCGAACTACCCGCCGTTCTCGATGATGATTTTCGGCCTGACGGGACACGTCTATAAAACTTTCGTCTCGCCCGCATTCGATGCATCACTGCCTGCCTACCGGCTGATGATCAAACTCCCCGCGATTCTCGCGGATCTTGCGCTCTGCATGCTGCTCGGATGGATCGTCGCGAAAATGCGGGGGAGGAAGGCTGGCTGGCTCGCCGCCGGCATCGTCGCGCTGCATCCGGCCATCGTCTACGAATCGGCGGTCTGGGGACAGACCGACTCGATTTTCACGCTCTTCCTCGTCGCGTCGATCGCAGCCCTCGCATGGGAACGCACCGCGCTTGCCGCGGCGCTCTTCACGCTCGCGTTTCTCACGAAGGCGCAGACAGCGGCGCTGCTCCCGCTCTTCGGCGTGTGGTACCTCATCCGGCCTCAAAGAATGCTGTGGGGACTTGCGGGATCGGCGGTCGTGCTCTTCGTTGTCCTCCTTCCGTTCGCGCTCGGAGGAGCGATCCCCGACATCTGGCACGTCTACAGCGGATCGGTCGGGTACTATCCGGTCATCTCGAGTGCCGCCTACAACTTCTGGTGGAGCCTGCTTGCCGATAGCTCCTGGAGCAGGCATGACACGGAGCTGCTCTTCGGCATCATCACCTTCCGCGCGGCGGGGTATCTCCTCTTCATCGCTGCCGTCGGTTCAGCGCTTTTGATCCTCGCCCGCCGCATGCTCCAGCCCCTCACGCACAGACAGGCGCTCCCCATTCTTTTCCTTCTCGCTGCCCTCTCCTCCTTCGCCTTCTTCCTCCTCCTCACGGAAATGCACGAGCGGTACCTCTTCCCCTTCGTCGCCCTCGCCCTCCCCGTCGCCTTCCTCGGACGGAGGGAGGCGTGGATCTATACGCTTGTGTCCGGACTCTTCTTCATGAATCTCCTCGGCTACCTGCCGATCGGTTTCATTGACCGCGGGCTCTACGGGGCATTCTCAGCGCTTGATGTTTTCTTCGCGTCGATGCAGGTGTTCCTGTTCGCGCATTTACTCGGAGTGGTCTGGTCGTACCGAGCGGTCCCCGGCAAGAAAGGATGGGAGTGGCGGGGGTGGGTACGAAAAATGCGGGCCTGAGACGTGCGCATCGCACGTCTCTACGATTTTTTCCGGGAAGCGCGCGCTCCCCTCTTCAGGTTCCTCAGCTCCGTAAACATCCGCAGGATCACGCGCGGCGAGCCGCCGGTGGGGGCGCCGGCGCGGCGGGGGTAATGGGAAATGAGCACCTGCAGCCAGGGAATTTTTTGCTGTTTGAGCTTCAGGAAGATTTCCGTGTTGAAGAGCTTTTCGACGCCGTGCACCGGACGAATTTTTTTCCAGATTCCGCGCCGGAACATTTTCATCCCGCAATTGATGTCACGCACCCAGAGCCCGAGCATCACGAGGTTCATCGTTGCGAGCATTTTGCCGAAGAGACGGCGGACGAGCGGGTCGGCCCGCTTGCGCCTGCGTCCCGACACGAATGCGTAGTCTTTGATATGCGGCAGCAGAACGGACAGATCGTTGGCGTGAAACTGACGGTCGCTATCCATGAAGGCGATGATGTCTCCCTTCGCGGCGTCACATCCGGTCCGGATGGCGACACCGTAACCCTGATTGCGTTCGTGACGGACAATGCGGATGTTCTTCGCGCGCTTTCGCAGGAGCGACAGCACGCGCCGCGAGCCGTCCTTTGACCCGTCGTCAACCACAATCACCTCTCCTGTGATTTTCTTTTTTCTGAGCCACGAAAGAACGTCGCGGACGGAGGCGGCAATGTTGGCTTCCTCATTGTAGCAGGGGAGGACGATGGAGAGGGTCACGCGGACATGATACAGTCGGTGCATGCCGAAAGTCACGACACAGATTTCCGCCGTGCATCTGACCCGCACACAGTGGCTCCTCCTCGGAATTTTTCTCACCGGTGTTCTCGTCCGCATTCTGTACGTCTCCGGCACTCCGTACTCGGTGCGCGAGCACGACGTATGGAGCCACATCGATTACATCCGCTTCGTCGCGGAGCACGGGACGCTCCCCGACCCGCACGCGGGTTCCCAGTTCTACCATCCGCCGCTCTATTACTTTCTGACCGCGGGGATCTACGCGCTGATGACGGTCAATAATGCCGGCCACGGGCAGGCGCTCGTCATTGTGGAATATTTCTCGCTCTTTCTCTCGATTGTCACCTTCGCGGTCCTCCTGTGGATCGGA
>JACRIG010000080.1 GCA_016215715.1 Candidatus Peregrinibacteria bacterium
ACATTTTGATCGTCGACAGACCCCTCCGCATCATCATCAATTGCATAACCTTCCACGGGAACAAGTTGAGAATTGGAATCACTGTCCGGTTTCAGACGAACAGCATTTGTTAATGCAAAATCGCCGAAACGATCGGGCAGCGCAAGAAAATCATCACATGTCATCTCGGTCTCTTCCCGTTTTTCTTCAGCCTGTGAATGCCATCGCAGAGACATAGGAGGGGCATGAAAGAGCAGAACTGTGGACAGGTCAAGAAGGAGTGGCAAGACACGGGCTCTTCCCTATAATCACACCGTGCCGATGTGGCGGCCCTTCGTCCGACTCAGGACCGTGACCTTAGCATTACTTCTGTTGATCTTTACGTTTGTTACTATTGCCGATGTGGCGGAATTGGTAGACGCGCACGCTTCAGGAGCGTGTATCCTCACGGATGTGGAGGTTCGAGTCCTCTCATCGGCACCATTCGATTCGACCCTGCGGGCCTCAGCCATACGATTCTTCCTGGTCACCATTTTTTTGCTGAGGTCAGGCATTCCTGCCTGCCGTAATAGTCACGCCATGCGAGAACGCATGGCCTGATTGATAAATCGCCGGCTCTTTTCAACTTTCACTTCTTAATATCCTCCCACAACCCGATCACATTCCCGCTGAGGTCCGTGACGTAGGCGTAGTAACCCATCCCCATCATGTCCATCTTCGGCATGACGACTTTGCCTCCGGCTTTCTCGATCATCTTCACTTTTTCGTCGATGGAGGAAACATGAATCGCAAACACCGGAGCTTTTACTTTGTCTGTCTTTTTCATAATCCCGCCATTGATCGCCCCGGGTTTCAGCGGTTGCCGCGTCTTCTCGTCGATCGGAGTCGTATGAACGCCGATGTACACGGAACCATCCGGCATTTTCCAGTCATCGAGTTTCCAGCCGAAGATTCCATAAAATTTACGTGCCGCTTCCAGATCGGTGACGGGGATTTCGAAGTGAACGATGGGATCCATAGGCACTGATTATATCTGTCTGTGATATGTGCATCAAATAATCGTGCCGCTAATTTTTGTCATAAAAAGTTCATACATCCGTCATAGGAAGTGCAACTACCCCTCTTTCTATGCCCATCCAGCGCTACACAGCAACGCCGTTCTCGGTCATCAATGTGCTGTCCGATCTTCTGCAGGCATTCCTCGTTATCCGCTTCATCTTCGTCCTCTTCCATGCGAACGCGGCAAACTGGCTCGTGAAAATGGTGTACGGAGTGACGCTTCCGTTCGTCTCGCCATTCGCGTCTATTTTTACGCCGACGAGAGTTGACGGCCTCACGGTCGAGTGGGCCTCGCTCCTGTCGATGATCGCCGTTGCGATCATAACGGTGTTCCTCATGAGTGCGCTGAGATTGATCGTCTCCATCGCTGAGGAAGCGGAGGAGGAAGAGTACGCGCAGGTCCGCCACCATCGCCACCGCCATCGTCACGCCTGAGATGTCTCCGGCATAAAACGGATCGACAGTGAATTCACGCAGTGACGCGTGTCCTTCTTCGTCAGCTTCTCGCCTTCGAAAACGTGCCCCAGATGGCCACCGCAGTTCGCGCACTGAATCTCGGTACGATAGCCATCGGCATCGGTGATCCGCTTCACGGAACCCTCGATCGTGTCGTCGAAGCTGGGCCATCCGCATCCGGAATCAAACTTATCGTCCGATACAAAGAGCGGACTACTGCACTTGCGGCAGACAAACGTCCCCCTCTGAGAAAAATGTTCGCATTCGCCGCTGAACGGCGGCTCAGTCCCTTTGTCTTCGATGATGTGCTTCTCCTCGGGCGTCAGTGGATTGAACGTCATGCACTCATTCTGATTGAAAAGCCGGTATGGATCAAACACTCCTAGAAATCGGTCGGACCGCCGAGGCCTCCCGGCTTCGTTTTCAGGATGCACGCAGTGATAGGGCACTCGCCCCAAATGAGTCCCGGGAAGACCCAGCCGGGGCTGCCGCAGGTCATCTGATCATTGCCGAAGAGCTGACTGAGGAGATGCTTGTTCTGACAGCCGGAGTGAAAGACGTAGGGCTGCGTGCGGACAGAACTTCTGGAAGCGAGGGAAAAAGCGGAATGTGCTGAGCGGGAGGAAAGCTGAAAGGCGGAGCGCGACGACGCAGAGGTGACACCGTACCCGTACGACGAGGAGAGGTACGAAAAGTACGGGGTGGAAGATGAGCGCGAGGAAGCCGACTGCGCTGCACTGCGGCCGGGACCCGTCACGGAGGAGAAAGCGTATGGATTGTAGGGAGCAGGCGGGAGCAGGTACGCATGCGGGAGCGGTGCTGACGAAGAATGGGAAGAGCCGGCCGGTGCCCTGACGACCCGATGTGTCGCCGCCGGTTTTTTCTTCATCGGCCTGTAGTAATACGTGCCTGCACTCACAGCGTCGGTCAGCATGATACTGACCATCGCTGAGAGGAAAACACCGACAATGACATTTTGAAATTTCATGGTTTCTGAGCGTAAACTTCGTGGAACGGTCATGCAAGTCATATCTCCGTGGAATCATTGCTCTTGACTCCCTGAATTAGCACTCTAAAATTGCGACTGCTAGTCAGCCTCAGCTCCGGGAGCTTGTGCACTGATTCACCGACTCATCACAAAGGACACGCCTCCTGTCTGACTTCTACCATCTTCCCTTCCTTTCTATGGCATCCCTCCCGAAACTCGCAGTGTCCATTCAGCCTCTCGGCGACCGCGTCGTCGTCCTCCCGATGGAGGCCGAGCAGGTCACCGCCTCCGGCATCGTCATCCCCGATACCGCGAAGGGGGAAAAACCCCAGCAGGGTTTCGTCCTCGCGCTCGGCAAGGGCGGCGTCGGCAAAGACTGCGCCAACCCGACGGAATTCTTAAAAGTCGGCGACAAAGTTCTCTTCGGTAAGTACGCGGGCGACGACGTGAAGCTCAAGGACACGTCCGGCAAAGATATCGAAGTGAAGATCCTCCATCTTGATTCTGTTCTGGGTAAAGTGATCGATTAATTTTGTACCTCATTATTCTTAATTCTTTTTTCTCCAATCATCTATGTCCGCCAAACAACTCATCTTCGGAAACGAATCCCGCGAAGCCATCTTCAAAGGCGTCACTAAACTCGCGGAGGCCGTCCGCGCCACGATGGGCCCGCTGGGCCGTAACGTCGTGATCGAAAAGAAGTACGGCGGCCCGACCGTCACGAAAGACGGCGTCACTGTCGCAAAGGAAATCGAACTGCCGGATCCTTTCGAGAACATGGGAGCACAGCTGGTGCGCGAAGCCGCGACGAAGACGAATGACGCGGCCGGTGACGGAACGACGACCGCGACGGTCCTCGCTCACGCCATCATGCAGGAGGGGTTGAAGCATCTGGGAAGCGGGAAAAATGCCATCTCCATCAAGAACGGAATTCTCAAGGCGGTTGATGCGGTCAGCAAACACCTCGACAGCCAGAAGAAGATCGTCAGTAAGAAGGAAGAGTACGCCGCCGTCGCACACATCTCCGCGCAGGATCACGAAATTGGCAATGTCATCGCCGAGGTCATCGATCCGGTCGGCAAAGACGGAGTTGTAACGGTGGAAGCCGGCCAGACGCTCGGCCTCGAGAAGGAGTACGTCGAAGGCATGCAGTTTGACAGCGGCTACATCTCCCCGTACTTCGTCACGGACACCGGGCGTATGGAAGCCATTTTCGAGCGTGCACACATCCTCATCACCGACAAGAAAATCAGCAGCATTCAGGAAATTCTCCCGCTGCTCGAAAGTCTCGCCCAGAAGGGACGCAAGGAACTCGTCATCATCGCCGAGAACGTCGAGGGCGAAGCGCTCGCGACTCTCGTCGTCAACAAACTCCGCGGCACCTTCTCAACGCTCGCCGTCAAAGCTCCCGCCTTCGGCGACCGCCGCAAAGAAATTCTGAAGGATATCGCCATCCTCACGGGCGGCCGCGTCATCAGCGAGGAAATCGGCCTGAAACTCGAGAGTGCGACGTTCGAGGACCTCGGCACCGCGCGCAGAGTTGTCGTGACGAAGGACAACACGCTCATCGTCGACGGCAGCGGCAAGAAGAGCGAGATTACCGCTCGTCTCAATGAAATTAAGGCACAGCTTGAAACGACAAAATCCGACTTCGACCGTGAAAAACTGCAGGAGCGTCTCGCGAAACTCACGGGCGGCGTTGCCGTCATCAAGGTCGGTGCCGCAACGGAAGTGGAACAGAAAGAGAAGCAGCACCGCGTGGAAGATGCGCTCTCCGCAACCCGCGCCGCAGCCGAAGAAGGCATCGTCGCCGGAGGAGGAACTGCCTTCATCCGCGCCATCGAATCCCTCGCGAAGGTGAAGGTTGCAAACAAGGACGAGCAGATCGGTGTCGACATCATCAAAGGCGCGCTCACGGCTCCGACGATGCACATCGCGAATAACGCGGGTGCCGAAGGACGCGTCGTCGTCGAGAAAGTCCGCAATGAAATGAAGGGCAATCACGGGTACAACGCGATGACCGGCGAGTACGAGGACCTCGTGAGAGCGATGATCATCGACCCCAAAAAGGTCACCCGCTGCGCCCTCGAGAACGCCGCCTCCGTCGCCGCGATGTTCCTGACCCTCGAGGTCGCCGTCGTCGACATCCCCAAAAAGGAAGCGCCCGCCGCTGCAGGAGGGATGCCGGGAGGGATGGGAGAGGATTTCTAAAGATTCATCTATGGAATGATGAAAAAGCCGCTTCTCACAAAGCGGCTTTTTGAAGCAATAATCCCTCGACAACAAACAACTCTTCTGTAGACTTGTTAACTATGCTTCCGGAACTTAGGGACATCGAAAAATTGAAAGGCGTGGCAGTGAGATGTCTCCGGGAAGAGGGACTTTTTGAGAAGATTCATGTGCTTCTGGAAAAATCGTTTCGATGGAGAATCGAAAAGATTTTGCTTTCAGATGAGACACTTGCCGACTGGGAACCCATCAAGATTCTCATCAACGAAGTCATCGCAGTACTAACGACATGGAAAGTACGGGCAGGATTTGAGTCCCTGAAACGCCTGAACCCTTTCGCTCTGCGAACGATAACTGCTGCTTCTATAAATCAAATCATACACAACGTACACCGGACTAGAATTTCAGATCTTGTTTCTGAATTAGAATCACGTCGCCGCGATGCACGTCGTTTTTCAGGAAGTAATCAGCAAGGTAATCTTCGATGATATCCGTAATCGTCCTGCGCATTTGGCGCGCGCCGAATTCCGTACTGTAGCCCCGCTCGACGAGTGCCGCGATCAGTTCTTCATCGATCTTCACCGTCACTCCCCTCTTTCGCTCCACATCTTTCACGACATCCGCGAGCATCAACCCCCCGACCTTCACGGCATTCTCGCGGCTCAGCGGCATAAAGAGGACCGTGTCATCGAAGCGGTTCACGAATTCAGGCGTAAACGTCCTCTCACGAAGAATGGCTTCCAGAAGGGCTGACTTGAAATTTTCACGGACGGCCTCCGGATGCTCTTTTACGTAATCGCGGATGAAGAGTGCGCCTGCATTGCTGGTGGCAATGATGATCGAGGAACGGAAATCCGTCTTCACCCCGCGTGCGTCGGTCAGCATGCCTTCGTCGAGAATCTGGAGAAATACGTTCATCACTTTCGGGTGCGCCTTCTCGACTTCATCGAGAAGAATAAGGGAGAAAGGATTTTCCTGAATACGCCGGGAGAGGAAACCTTCGGCGGACCCGCCGGTACCGTTGGGTGAACCGATAATGCCGAAGACGGAATTCTCATGGCTGAATTCGTTCATGTCGAGACGGATGAGCGACTGCGCGGAGCCGAAGTATTCCTCCGCAAGGACCTTCGCCGTCTGCGTTTTTCCCACACCCGTCGGACCAATGAAGAGGAACGTGCCGACGGGTTTGTGACGGTCGTGGATATCGAGCCGCGCGCGCTTGAGAGCACCCGCGACGGCTTTCACCGCCCAGTCCTGCCCGATGATCTTCTGCTTCATGACATCCTCCAGCTTCAGGAGACGGTCGCGTTCATCGCTCGTCACTTTCTGAACATTCACACGGCTCTGGACCGAAATGACATCACGCACGTGCTCCTCGCGCAGAAAATGTTCCCCGGCCTGCTGGACGCGGAGAACCGCATCGTCGAGGACTCCGATCGCCCGCCCCGGGAATCCGCCGCGCGCGCCAAGGTAGCGCTTGCTGAGTTCCACGATCGATTTCAGCGCCTTGTAGGTGACATGAATCCCCTTCTGATAGGCAATGGTGAAGGAACGCGCGGTGAGAACCTGCATCGTCTCATCGTCACCCGCATCCTCCACCGTCACCTTCTCGAACATACTGTCGAGGCTGCTGTCGGTTTTCACGAGCGAATGGTAATCCTGCGTGTCGGCAATCCCGACGATGGAGATCGTCTTCGCCTGCAGGAACTTGAGGAGCACCCCCTGCAGCTGGCTGCTCGCAGACTTCAGGAACATGGCAAGATCCTCGATCACGAGAAGGAAGTGGCCGGAGTGTTCGGCGCGTGTGAACGCTTCGAGGAGGAAACGATCCGGCTGCTGCACGCCGGAAAGCAGCTGCTGGGTTTTGAGGACGAGGACGCGCGTGAAAGGCATGTGCGCCTTGCGCTCCAGATCACGGAGCGCCCATGCGACGTTGCGTACCAGTGTCCGCTTACCGCTGCCCACCTTGCCGAGCACCAGAATATTGCGGAGATTGGAGCGCGCGAGGACCTGCAGAATCGCCTGAATTGACTCGTGATGGATGATGACGCTCTTCTCGCCCGATACCGGCGCCTGCGAAGAAACCTCCTCCGTCAGCCAATCAAGGGCATCGGTGAACCCCATCACCCACGATCGCCCGATCGATCCGGCACCGCGGATAACGGACGGGTCGAGGGAGGACGCAGAAATACGGAAACGATGATGGAAACTTTCGGAACGAATGATCCCTTTCAGGTCTTCTTCAGAAAGATCCGCTTTCTTCAGGATGCTCTGGCACGCAGGCACATGTCTGAAGAGAAGAAGCAGAATGACATTGCTGTCGATCGCGTGCTCGTCATATTCCGGCAACAGACGGACCGCATACTGCAGGAACGGAAGCAGCTCGATATCGTTCTCGACATCTTTCCTACAGCGCGCAATCAATTCTGCAGGTTCGATGCCCATCTCCTGCAGGATGAAGATTCCGCGGTCCGTCGTTGCCGCGGCCTCAAAAAGATCGCCGGCACCGACGGCCCGGAGATTCTGAATACGGCGAAGGACAGCCCCTGATAGCAGCGAACGCACGTCGCCCGTATCCCGGGCGCGATGCTCAGAGCCGAGAAGTTCATCATGAATAAAATGCCGCAGCACGTGGAAGACACCGCACAGAAGGAGGGCAGCCAAAAGAACATTGCCCATCCCGCCGCCATTCACTGCTCCCCAAAGAAACGGTGCGAGAAGGAGAAGAGCGACGCTGTACCCCACCCGGCCAAAAATGATCCGTTCCAGCCGCGCGCCGATGCCTGCCTGCGTCCCGCCGAGATTGAGCGTGTCCTGCGTCATCACAGAAGGCCAAGAAGGGTAAGAATGCCGGATGGAAGAATAAGGGGAAAGAGCAACCAGACGACGAGGTACACGGCGAAGCCTGAGAAAAGCAGAACCTGCACGACGACCCCGCAGAGAATCGCTCCCACACGGACAACGCATCCGATGGCACGGGTGATGACGTTAAACATCATTGCCTGAAGCATCAGATTGAGATCGAAGCCGCGCTTGGGGTACGCATCGGTGATATTTTTCCAGGGCGCAAAGAGGGTGCGGAATAAAAACACAAATGAAAAACTTTCCGCAAAAACGGCGGCGTACCTCAGGTACGAGCGGATGATCAGAAGCGGCCGCCCGACCAAATACCACAGCACCAGCACGCGGAGGATCGAAATCCGGGGAAGTGGGGGGGCAGACGCTCCCGGCATGTGAGCAGGGGAAATTACCTGTCATTATAGCAGAGAAACGGTATTCTTCACAGCACGATGCGCGGTCGATTCATCGTCCTCGACGGCCCCGACGGAAGCGGCACCACACTGCATACGCGGCTGCTTTCTGAGCGTCTGGCAGCCGAAAACAAAAAAGTTCTCGCGACGGCGGAGCCGGGTGACGGAAACATCGGCAGATTTCTGCGCAGCGAACTCAGGAGCGGACACCTTCCGGCTGACGCGCTTCATCTCCTCTTCACAGCCGACAGGGCGGATCATGTTTCACGTATTATTGAGCCTGCACTCGGTGCAGAAACGAACGTCGTCTGTGATCGTTACGTCTCCTCCACCATCGCATACGGCGAAGCCCTGAATCTTGATGTCGTATGGCTGGAAAGTATGAATAAAAAATTTATACAACCTGATATCCTCATTTTCCTGCTCCCGCCGGTGAGTGTGATCCTCAGCCGTCTGCAGGAAAGAGAAACCAGCGAATCACTGGAGACAAAGGAAATTCAGGAGCGTGT
Organism: Candidatus Peregrinibacteria bacterium; assembly: GCA_016215715.1. GTDB lineage: Bacteria > Patescibacteriota > Gracilibacteria > Peribacterales > Peribacteraceae > JACRIG01. Next base: position 8,472 of record JACRIG010000080.1, read on the forward strand.
GCATAGCGCATACACACGGATGGCGAAGGAAGATCCGTCGATCGTTGTGATTGATTCGTCGGGATCGAAAGAAAAAACGGCAGAGCTGATCCGGGATACTGTCAAAAAATACCTGTGATCTTTCGCTACAACTCCGTAGCCGGGAGCACGTGCTCCCGGCTACGGGAGATAGGCTATAATCCTCCCATGCCCGCAAAAATTCTCACCGGCAAAGAACCCGCTGACACGCTCCTTGAGAGTCTTAAGCCACTCATTAAAAAACTAAATCCGAAGCTGGTGATTGTCCGGACCGGCTCGGATGCGGGAAGCGATGTGTACATCCGGGCGAAACTCAAAGCGTGTGAACGCGTCGGGATGCGCGCGGAGCATCGCCATCTTTCTCCGGATGTTACAAAGGCGAAGATGCTTGCACTGATTGAAGAGCTGAACAGCGACGCTGACGTTACGGGTTTTATCATCCAGACACCTCTGCCGGAACATCTCTGGAAAGAATCACCTCTTCTGTTCAGAGCCATTGATCCGAAGAAAGATGTCGACGGATTCACGGCGTACAATCTGGGGAAACTCTTTCTTGCGCAGGAATTCGAACATCTGCCTCCGGCAACACCTGCGGGGATCATCACCCTTCTGGAATACTACAACATCTCCGTGGCGGGAAAGCATGTCGTGATTGTGGGGCGAAGCAATGTCGTCGGGAAGCCGCTTGCCATGATGCTCCTCCATCGCGATGCAACGGTGACCATCTGTCACAGTAAAACGAAAAATATTGATGCCTATACACAGGGAGCGGATATCCTGATTGCGGCTACAGGAAAAGAAAGACTGATTACCGGAGATATGGTCAAAAAGGGTGCGGTGGTCATCGACGTCGGCATCACGCGAACGGATGCGGGACTGACCGGTGACGTAGACTTTGAACGTGTGAAAGAAATAGCTTCCGCGATCACACCTGTCCCCGGAGGTGTCGGACCGATGACGGTGGCAAGTCTGCTGCGGAATGTGGTGCGGGCGAAGGAGAGGCAGACTTCATCTGCTCCTCCTTATCCTTCTTTTTGAGCGCTTCAATCACCGGACCGATATTCCCTTCCATGATGCCGGGTAGGCTATGGAAATTTTCCCCGATACGATGATCAGTCAGACGGTCCTGCGGGAACTTGTAGGTCCGGATTTTTTCACTGCGGTCGCCGGTTTTTATCTGTGAGGTACGCAGATTCCCGTGTTCCTTTGCCTGACGCTCCTGCTCAGCTGCATACAATCGCGTACGGAGAAGCTCCATTGCGCGCTCGCGGTTCTGCAGCTGGCTGCGCTCGCTCTGGCAGGCGACCATCACCCCTGTCGGGATGTGTGTGATGCGGACGGCAGATTCCGTTTTGTTGACATGCTGGCCTCCGGCACCGCTCGCGCGGTAGGTGTCGACGCGCAGATCTTCATTGCGGATCACCAGATCCTGTTCCTCGGCCTCGGGCAGAACAGCCACCGTGGCGGCGGACGTGTGGACCCGCCCCTTATTTTCGGTTGCGGGGATTCGCTGGACGCGGTGGACACCTCCTTCATATTTCAGCGACCCGTAGGCATCCGGTCCCTCGATGCGGATGACCGCTTCCTTGATTCCTCCCGCTTCGGCATCGGCACGGTCGAGTAACTCTGCCTTCCACCCCCTCTCCTCACAGAACCGCAGATACATGCGCATCAGTTCCGCCGCGAAGAGCGCTGCCTCCTCGCCTCCCGTGCCCGCGCGCACTTCGAGTACGACATTTCTGTCAGCCATGGGGTCGCGAGGCGCCAGATATTCTTCCATGGATTTTTCGATGTGTGACAGTCTCTCTGTTGCTTTATTGCCTTCTTCGACTGCGATGGCTCCCATTTCCGGATCATCTTTCATCGACTCACTTTCTTTCAGCGAAGCGGTGAGTTTTTCATGCTCTTCGATCAATTTCATCAGGGGCTGAAGTTCGCGGGATCTCCTGCCGAGTTTTGCCATCATTCTTTGATCCGCGTAGACCGCAGGGTCCTGCAGCTTCGTCTGAATCTCTTCAAACTCGGCCCTGAGTGCAGCAAGTCGCTCGTGCATGGACAGAGTATAGGGGACAGAGGGCACAGACGGTACAGAAGTGTTTTTCCCTCTGTCCCTTCTGTCGCCTCTGTTTCTTCTGTACCCTTTTCCTGATAAAGATCCTCCTCGCTCTCTCCGGCGGCATCGACAGCAGTACCGTGGCGCACATGCTCCATGAGCAGGGGCATGACCTTGTGGGCGTGCGCTTCACGCTCTGGAGCGACCCGCTCGCTCCTCCGATGGCACACATTCTCCCCAGCAAGTGCTGCAATACCCAGACAGCCTCACGCGCTGCGGCAACGGCAAAGAAGCTGCATATCCCGTATCACGTCGTCGATCTCGAAAGAGAATTTAAGGAGAACGTCGTCGATCCGTTTCTGGAAGGATACAGAAAGGGACTGACCCCCAACCCGTGCATCGGTTGTAACCGCACCATTAAATTCGGAAAACTTCTGGAGATCGCCGATGAGCTTGGATGTGAAAAAATTGCAACGGGCCACTACGCGCGCGTTGTGAAAGAGAGACTTCCGGACGGCACAGACAGATTTCTTCTCCTCGAAGCCACTGATCAGCTGAAGGACCAGAGTTACTACCTCTACGGACTGACCCAGCAGCAGCTCTCACGAGTGCTCTTCCCGCTCGGTGCAATGCATAAAGAGGAAGTTTACTCGCTCGCAAAGCATTTCGGCGTTCCTTTCGATGAGCACTATCGCGAGAGTCAGGACCTCTGTTTTTTTCCGGAAAAGGAACCGAAAGCATTCCTGAAGCGCCATCTGAAAGACGCATTGATTCACGGAGAGATCGTCCGGCGGGATGGTACCGTCATCGGAACCCACGAAGGACTTCCGCTCTACACCATCGGCCAGCGGCGCGGATTGAAAGTGGGTGGCCTGAAGGTGCCGCTGGAAGTCGTCGAAAAAGATCCGCAGAGCAACAGAATTATCGTCGCACAGCAGTCAGCGGAAAGCATTGATGAAGTCACTCTCGCTGATCTGCGCTGGGTAAGCTGGCGGCCATCCGAAGGAGAAACCGTTCCATTTGAATGCCGCGTTCGTTCCCTGTCAGAGCGGAAGGTGGGGCAGCTGACCATAAAGGGGAATACCGGACTTTTTCGCTTCAAAAAGGCACAGAAGCGAATTGCGCCGGGGCAATCGCTTGTTCTCTATCGGGGTGAAGAAGTGGCGGGAGGAGGCATTACGACAACATAAATAATGACCGAAGCGCCGCAGCCGGGGACGGCCGCTGCTCATTTTTATGAACCAGAAGCACCCTTCCGCGGGTGCGGTTCTGTGATATACTTCATCCCTTGCACTGGGCTAAAAGTCCCCTTTCTGCTATACTATCCTGATGTCGCCGAACCCGAATCACCAGGCTAAATATGATGAGAACGGTAATATTATTTTGCCGGGTAAAGTGGTTGAAGGGAAGCAAGCGATTGAAGGGATGAAAGAGAAGAAAGAGAACGAACGAATCGATGATCGTATTGCTTCGAAGCAGTTGAATGCTTTTTTTACAGAAGAACTTCCTGCAGCAGATTCGATTGCTTCAGCGATCATCCCTGCAAATCAAAGCAACAATGGAAAACTTCGCAGATCAGATAGGATTTGTTCTGAAGAATCAGCGAAGCCCCGAAGTCCGAAGCCCGCCCAGAGCGGAGCCGAAGGGTCCGAAGTCCGAAGTCCGAAAGATTCGCTCTGGCAGGAAATAGCAGAAGACACACCCGAAGCGACTGCGGTGTGGCGCGAACTGCGGGAGAAAATGTTTTTCGTCACGTCGGGCATCGTGCAGGAAGGGTCGCGTCAGTACATCACCAGTTTCCATGACGGGCGCGATCTTCTGAGCCGTATCAGTGACAGCGCGAAGCACGGCACACGGCGGACGTGGGCATTTTTGACGCAGCCCGTCTGGGTCCCCGGCCGGAAAAATACCCCGAAGAAGTACAGCCGCGGCACGCTCTTCGTCCTCGACATTGTCCGCTTCGGCGGAACATTTGCATTCCTTTTCGTGACGCTCTTCGTCTCTCTCAACTACCAGAGCTTCTGGGAAATCATGAAATCGCGCATCGATCCGCTCAATGATGCGGGCGTGCGGTCCCGGCTGGAGGCGGAAACACAGGGAACACTCGCGGATAAGCTAAAACGTGTCCCGGGTCTCACGGTTGCCGGTCGAAGTGCCGGCGATCTTCTCAGTTTCCTGCCCGAGGTCGGCCCGCCCGTTCCCACGCTCATTATTCCGAAGCTCGGGCTCAATGTACCAATTGTTCTTCCCTCAACCGATTCCCTCCTAAAGGAAGACTGGAAGCAGCTGGAAGAAGACATTCAGGCATCCCTCGCAGACGGCGTCGTCCACTACCCCGGAACAGCGCGACCGGGTCAGGCAGGAAACTTCTTCATCACCGGTCACAGCTCCTACTTCCCGTGGGCCGCGGGACACTACAAATCAGTCTTCGCGCGCCTGCACGAACTCGAGAAAGGCGACGAGTACTGGGTCTTTTACGGAGGCGACAAATTCCGCTACCGGATCATCGATAAGCGCGAAGTGAAGCCATCGGATGTCACGGTGCTCGACCAGCCGATGAACAAGCGTCTCTCGGTTCTCATGACCTGCACTCCCATCGGAACAACCTTACGCCGCCTCATCATCGAGGCGCAGGAAGTGGATACCGTCAAAGGCGATGTCCTGAAACCCGGCGAGCACGGCAGCCGCGAAGCGGCACCGAAAGTGCGGGTGGAGATGTTGCCGATCTAAAAGGACATCGGACAGAGGACCTCGGACTTAGGGCGAAAGAAAAAGCGGTGTACAATCTCATCGTTCTTTCATTGCCGTCGTGGTGGAAAGGTAGACACGGAGGACTTAAAATCCTCTGCCCTCTTACCGGGGCGTGCTGGTTCAATTCCAGCCGACGGCACCACGTAAAATCGCTCGCAGCGAAGCGAGAAGCGATTTTACGTGGGACGTGGCGACGAAGTCGCTTTACGTCCCTGCGAGCGATCACGTGGCGCTGCCATCAGGAAATAGCGTTATACGTTTCCCTTTCAGGAATTCCCGAGTTCAATAACGAAGTTGAACACTTAGGGTAAATCCTTACCCTCTCTGTTCTATGGCTTCTTACACTCATTTCTCCCAGGAGGAGCGTTGCGTTCTCTCGGCCCTTCTCCGGGAAGGGTTAAGTCTTCGGGCCGC
>JACRIG010000081.1 GCA_016215715.1 Candidatus Peregrinibacteria bacterium
CGCGGCCTGCCCCCCGGTCCCATTGCGAGTCCCGGTCTCGCAAGCGTCCGCGCGGCACTCCATCCAAAGGACAGTCCGTACTGGTACTATCTTCATGACACATCCGGCGTGATTCATTACGCGGTCACCAATGATGAGCATAATTCGAATAAGGCCCAATATCTTCACTGAAGAACCGATTCAGTAATTGCTTATATTTGATAATTATGTTATAATATCTTCGTACATACAACATCCATATGCACCCCATCCCTCAGAGCAACTCGCACTATCATCGCCTGAAAATCGGCGTCATGGGTTCGGCGAGCGGTCCGCAGATTTCGGATGCGGATGCTATCGGTATCGCCCGCAAACTTGGTGCGGAAATCGGGAAGCGCGGGCACATCTTCATCAACGGTGCATGCCCGGGACTTCCCAATGAAGCGCTGCTGGGAGTCAAGGAAGCGGGAGGTTTCAGTGTCGGTATCTCGCCTGCGTTTTCCGAGTATGAACATGTCCATGAATATGCCTCTCCGCACGATCACGATCTTCTCCTCTACACCGGCATGGGTCTCATGGAACGCGACATCATCAATATCCGCTCGTCGGACGGAGTCGTCATCATCGGAGGCGGTGTCGGCACCCTCAATGAATTCACGATCGCGTATGATGAGGGACGGCCGATCGGCATCATCACGAATACGGGCGGTATCAGTAATTCCATTCCGCACATCGTGAAGGAGCTCTGCAAACGGGAGATGCCGCCGAATATTGTTTTCGACGACGACCCCGCGAAGCTTCTCGATAAACTGGAGGTCGCCATCCGCGCCTTCCCGCTGCCCATCGGCGAGGACGACCGCGTGCGGGATAAAAATAAGAAGTGAGACACAGCAGCGTCAGGGAATCATGCCCCGCTGCCTGAATGCCGCGAGCAGCGCGCCCGCTCTCTCGTTATCCGGATCAAGTGTGAGTATGCGGTTTGCGGTGTCCACAGTCTTCGTCAGATCATTCTTTTTTGCGTAGAGATCGAGCAGATGATCGAGCGCGTCGAGCGCCTTTTTCGGCTGGAGGTCGTAGGATATTTCATACTCAGCGATGGCCGCATCCGCTTCGCCGTCCTGCTCCAGCATGAGGCCGAGGTTGTAGTGCGCGTCGGGGAAGTACGGGTCGATTTCAATCGCTTTCTCATAGTTCCTGCGGGCTTCTTCTCTGTTTCCTTCCTTCAGGGCCAGCGCGCCGAGGTTGTTGTACGTCCCGATGTATTGGGGGTCGATCTGCAGCACTTTTTCGTAGAGCGCGCGTGCCTCAGTCAGACGCCCCATCTTTTCCTCAAGAATGCCGAGGCCGAAGTACGGTTCGGGATCTTTGGGATCGATACTCATCGCTTTCCTATATTCCTCAATCGCTTTTGTCGTGTTTCCCTCGCGCTCGTAGAGCGTTGCAAACGCGACGTGCGTGCGGGAGTGCGGGCGCAGCGTGTCCGCCAGTCTCAGCTGTTCCATCGATTTTTCCGTTTCGCCCATTTCGCGGTAGACCATCGCAAGGTTCAGATGTGCCGCCATGACGCGGGGGTAGTTGCGCAGGGTATTCGTAAAGAGCGCGACGCTGTCGCGCCACGTCAGCGCCTGCTGAAAAGTGAGGACGAGAAACGTCGCGAGCACGAGACCGGAAACTACGCCGGCGAGTCGTTTGCGCCGGTCTTCGCTTCGCGCTCCGTCACCGCTCCGGACAAACCAGCCGGTAGCGAGCACGACGATGAACAGAATGCCGATCGACGGCAGGTACGCGTAGCGGTCAGAGGCGAAGTACAGGTCGCCGCCCTTCGTAAAATTTACAAAAGTCGGCATCACCGTGATGAGGAAGAAGAAGAACCCGAAGGCGATGTCGCGCGTATAGCGCAACGACCAGAGTACGAGGGCGGTCAGGATGATTACGACGATCACCGGCACGAAAAAATCAGGCGAACCGATGCTGATGGGGCCGCTGTAGGGGTAGAGCACCGAGAGATGAACCGGCACGAAGAGTTTTTCGAGGTAGAACACCGTGCTCTTACATGCCATCAGGATCTTATCGATGAGGCTTGAGGCTTCGACGATATCCCGCTTTCCGAAGAGCGCGACGATGCCGAGGATGATGGAGAGAGCGACGTAGGGGATTTTTTCGAGAAACATTTTCCAGCTCAGTTTTCTCCGGTCCCGGAGATCAAGGAGGAGCAAAATCACCGGAAGTGTCAGCACCATTACTTTTGCAAGGAGTCCGAGGGCGAATGCCGCAAGACTTAGGAAATAGGACTGCGTGCGGTTGTTATGGCGATAATGAATATATGCGATCAGCGAAAGCAGGAAGAACAGCGTCGAGAGGACATCTTTCCGCGCACTCGCCCACGCGACGGCTTCGGTATGGAGTGGATGCAGAGCGAACAGTAAACCTCCAAGAATTGCAATCCATCCATTTCCCGTAGCGGGGGTTCGTGGTTCGTCGCCGCTCACCATGACACCCCCGCGGCTCAAGAGCAAGTGCAAAAGCCATCCAACGAGCATCGCATTCACCGTATGCAGCGCCAAATTATCCAGATGAAAAATAACGGGGCTTAAACCCCCGATGAAATAGTCGAGCTGATAGCTTAAGAACGTGACCGGAATGTAGAGCTCCGGATCGTATGACGTGAACGCCGCATGGAGGGTCTTCCATGAAAAACTTTTTACGATGGGGTTGAAGTAAATCAAATAGGTGTCATCCCACGCGACGAAGATGCTATGGGTAAGCGGCCAGAGGTATGCGAGAGATGTTGCGGCGAAGAAAAGCGCGGCGATCCACAGAATCGTCCGTCGTGACGGGAGTGATGGAAGGGCGGGTTGTTCCATGTCAGTACTATAGACCAGAATTACTCTTCACGATCGTGTTTCGCTTTCTGCGTACTCCTGCGCATGATCCAGCGGATCGGTGTGCCCTCGAACCCGAATGTCCGCCGGAGATTATTGTCGAGCGCGCGCAGCTGGCTCGGCTGGACGTCGCGGGGGTTTTTTACAAACAGCACGAACGTCGGAGGCGGGTCACTGCCCTGCGTGATGTGTTTGCTGGTCGCGAGCATCTTCGCGGGGACGGTGCGTACCGCCGTCCGGTACCAGTCGCGCAGATCTTTCACCGAAATCCGGCGCAGGCGGTTGCGCTGGACGGAGTCAATCAGCGGAAAAAGTTTCAGGAGTCCTTCGCGCGTGACGGCAGACACCGGAAGCAGCGGTGCAAATTTGCAGAAGGGGAGTGCGCCGCGGACTTCATCGATGCGTTCCTTCTTCTGTGCAGCGTTCAGAAGATCCATTTTATTGAGAACGATGATCATTGCCTTACCCTCGTCGCAGGCCATGCCGGCAATGTGTTTGTCCTGATGACTGACAGGTTCGGTCGCGTCGAGCATCAGGAGAACGACTTCACTCGACTGCATCGCTTTGATGCTCTGCAGCACGGCGATTCCCTCGAGGTCTTTGTGGACTCTGGATTTCCTGCGGAGCCCTGCCGTATCAACAAAAACGTATTCTCTGCCCTGCGACGTAATGGTCGTGTCCGAGCTGTCCCGGGTCGTGCCGGGGATCGGTGAAACGATGCGACCGGCGGTCTTACGCATCGGGTCGGGCATGAGTGCATTGAGCAGCGAGCTCTTCCCGACGTTTGGTTTACCGATCACCGCGACACGCGGCACGTTGATCGTTGATTCGTTTCTCGTTTCTCGTTCTTCATTTTGTTGTCTGATTGATTCCTTCTTAAAGTGAAGTTTTGCAAGGTGAGATGCGATGGCATCTTCCAGCGTACCGATGCCCTGACGGTGCACGGCGCTCGTTGCGATGACATCATCGGCAATGCTCAGTCCCGCGAACATCGGGATCGCAGTCTCTTCGGTGCCGGGCTTATCGCATTTCGTTGCAACAATGATCACCGGTACATGACGCTTGCGGTTCCTCCGGAGAATGTCGACGATCGTCCGGTCGCTGCTCGTAAGCTCATCGCGGGCATTGAGTGTGAAAAGAATCACATCCGCGGATTCGATCGCGAGCTTCGACTGCTTCTCAACGTCACTCTCGAAAGATTTGTCCTCCGACCCGCCGCCGATGCCGCCGGTGTCGAGGAGCAGATAATCGACGCTCTCTGTTTCAACCATTCCCGCAACCGGATCGCGTGTGGTGCCGGGCGTATCACTCACAATCGCCCGCCTTTCGCCGACGAGCGCATTGAAGAGCGTCGACTTGCCCGTGTTGGGTCTCCCGATGATGGCTACGACTGGTAAGCGTGACATCGCGAGCATTGTAGGGACGTGCGATGCGCACGTCTCCATCAATCCACAATTACTATTGGCGGCACCGGCTTAATTACTGGAAGAGCCAGCGGGGGGCCTTTTTCGATAACCTGTCGCATCATGCAGAAGGCAATCTGCAGGGCTACTTCCATCTGTACGACTTCTGTCTCTCCACCGTGTATTTCGACACCATCGGCATCCTTCATGCCGAAACGCTCAAGCTTCAGCACCTCGGCGGGAAGATGGTTCGTCGTCAGAACAACACCGTCTCCGAAATCACGTTGCCGATTGTCGAACTGAGGACGCTTAACTTCTTCTTTACTGAGCGTATAGAAGCCGCATGGCTCTACCCACATATTATGCGGGTAGATAACCTCGACATGCCTGCTGGGGTCCCTCAGCATGTGTAGCTTGTACTTGCGATCAAGCCATGATTCAAAATTTCCGATTTTTCTTGCTCTGAGTGAGCGGACTGTTTCTTCCCCAATCCCAGTGATTGCGGAAATACGCGGTCCTTCAAAATCCTCTTCCAATGCGCAGCGTGTATCCAGAAGATCGTCGTACTCGATGTTACAGGCTTGTGATGTGATCTCGCACCACTTCATCAGAAATGTCCGGATGGAAAGAGCGGTAGCGATAAACCTGTATACATTTGCATGCCATTCTTCGAGATCTTTGAGTGATTTGTATTCCTTCGGCAGTGCTGTACTGAGAAGCAGTAAATTCTCTGTCTTACTCCATAGCTGATCTTTCGGACCCTTTCGATTTGCAGTTCGTACCGCAGTATCTATTTTATTCATTGCAGAAGGAATATCTGCGTAGTGAGATGTTTGCTGGAGGACGTCGCAGCATGTGCGCGCGACATCGAAGGTATTTGCAAGACTGTTTACCATAGAGGGCATACTCTCACTTATGCCAGGAGGGCCGTCAAGATCAGTCTCTCTTTGGTCTTTTTACGCTTTTAGGTACAATTATTCTATGGAAAATCGTTACGATCCCTCATCGGTCGAGCCTAAATGGCAGAAGAAGTGGGAGAAGGCGAAGGCGTATTCAGCCGATTTTGCAAAGGCAAAAAACCCGTCCTACTCGCTCGTCATGGTCCCGTACCCGAGCGGTGACCGGCTCCATGTCGGACACTGGTACAACTATTCACCAGCGGATAGCTGGAGTCGCTATATGCGGATGAAGGGTCACGATGTCTTTGCTCCGATGGGCTTCGACGCGTTCGGACTCCCCGCGGAAAATCATGCGATCAAGACGGGTACGCCGCCTGCGGAGTCGACGCGGAAGAATGTGCAGACGATGATCACGCAGCTCAAACGCATCGGCTGCATGTACGACTGGGACAAGATGGTGAATACGTCGGAGCCCGAGTACTACCGCTGGACGCAGTGGCTCTTTCTGAAAATGTATGAGAATAAACTTGCCTACAAAAAACTCGGGAACGTGAACTTCTGCCCGAAGGATCAGACGGTGCTCGCCAATGAGCAGGTGTGGGACGGCAAATGTGAGCGCTGCGGGACGGAGGTTGTGCAGAAGCCACTGAGCCAGTGGTACTGGAAGATCACGAACTATGCGCAGAAACTTCTCGATAATCTTGATAGCCTCGACTGGCCGGAGAAGACGAAGCTGATGCAGCGAAACTGGATCGGACGAAGTGAAGGCGTAAACATTCATTCGCGCGTGAAAGATCTGGGAATCGAATTCGAAGTCTACGATTCGGTACCGCAGACTTTCATGGCTCAGACCTTCACGGTCATCGCTCCCGAGCATCCGATGGTGAAAGATCTGGTGAAAGGAACGAAGTACGAAAAAGATGTTCTGGAGTTCGTGGAGAAAGTGAAGCGCAGGAAGGCGATTAAGAAGTTCACGTTTCAGGAAGATATGGAAGGTATCTTCACGGGAAGGTTCGTCGATGATCCCTTTGGAACAGGGGATTTACCCATCTGGGTCGCGTCCTTCGTCGTCATGGAATACGGCACGGGCATCGTTCACTGCTCCGCGCACGACGAGCGCGATTTTGCCTTCGCCAAGAAATATGATATCCCGCTGCGCCCGGTGATGTTCCCGCCTGATCCCGTGGAAGCTCAAAAAGTGCGGAAGCTTGAGTATTGC
>JACRIG010000082.1 GCA_016215715.1 Candidatus Peregrinibacteria bacterium
CCGTCCGAAGATGCAGGAGATGATGAGTAGGCGCGATGCACTTCTGAGTCACATCCGCCAGTACATGCACGGAAAAAAATTCACGGAGGTGCAGACGCCGATTCTTGCGAATTCCTCGCCCGAAGGCGCACGGGATTACCTCGTCCCCAGCCGTCTTCACCACGGCATGTTCTATGCGCTTCCGCAGGCGCCGCAGCAGTTCAAGCAACTCCTGATGGTCGCGGGGCTCGACCGATACTTCCAAATTGCGCCCTGCTTCCGTGACGAAGACCCGCGCGCGGACCGGCATCCCGGTGAGTTCTACCAGCTGGATCTCGAAATGAGCTTCGTAACGCAGGAAGATGTCTTCGGTGTCGTCGAGCCGCTCATGGTCGAACTCACGGAAAAATTCAGCGATAAAAAAGTGGTGAAGCCCTCTGCCCTGAGCGGAGTCGAAGGGTTCCCGCGGATGGCGTGGAAGGACGCGCTGAATACGTACGGCTCCGACAAACCCGACCTGCGGTATGACATGAAGCTTGCGGACGTCACGGACCTCGTCGCCGGCTGCGGCTTCTCTGTCTTCGCCGACGTCGTGAAGAAGAAGGGCAGTGTGAAGGCACTCGTTGTCGGGGGTGGTGCAGCGCTCAGCAGAGGAGATATCGACGGGCTCACGGAAGTCGCCAAAACGTACGGCGCGAAGGGACTTGCGTATATCCTTATAAAAGGAAAAGAACTGCAATCCCCCATTGTGAAATTCCTCGGGGAAGATCTCGCAAAGAAGCTTGCGGAGCATCTTGGGGCAAAAGACGGTGACGCAATTTTCTTCGCAGCCGACGCGTGGCTCACGGCCTGTAAAGTGCTCGGGCAGGTGCGCATTGAAGTCGCAAAACAAAAAGGGCTTCAGGATTCCAAAAAAGCCGCGTGGTGCTGGATCGTCGACTTCCCGATGTACGAATATAATGAGGAAGAGAAGAAAATCGACTTCTCCCACAATCCCTTCTCGATGCCGCAGGGGGGGATGGAAGCGCTCAATACCAAAGATCCCGTCGACATCCTCGCGTTCCAGTACGACATCGTCTGCAACGGCTTCGAACTCAGCTCCGGCGCCATCCGCAACCACCGTCCGGACATCATGTACCGCGCATTTGAGATCGCGGGATACTCTAAGGCCGATGTTGATGCAAAATTCGGCGGAATGATCCGCGCCTTCCGGTACGGCGCTCCCCCGCACGGCGGCTGCGCACCCGGCGTCGACCGACTGATGATGGTGCTCTGGGAATGTCCGAGCATCCGCGACATTTACGCCTTCCCCAAAAACGGCAAAGCGCAGGACGTGATGATGGGAGCACCGTCGGTGGTGACGGAGAAGCAACTGAAGGAACTGGGAATTAAAGTCCTCTAACCCCCATGTCCGACCAGCCTCTTCCACCCCCGCCTCCGAGGAGAGACGACAAGGCAGATCAGGAGAAGAAAAAGGCCGAGATCGACCGCATCATTCAGTCGCGTGAGAAATCTCTGAAAGACGACCGTGAGCGCGCGAAGAAAAGAACCGAAGAGGAGGCTATCGCACAGGGCCGGTCGAGGGAGGAATTTTTGAAAGAAGCGGAGGAGGAAAAAACGCGGAAGGAAGGACGCGAGGAATGGCGTCAGGAAAAACATGAAAAATCGCGCGGGGAATAGATCGCACGCCGCAAAG
>JACRIG010000083.1 GCA_016215715.1 Candidatus Peregrinibacteria bacterium
CACGCAGCTGACCACCGCGTCCTCGTCGGGCGCGAAAGGCAACATGTGCCGCAGCACCCCGATGACATGTTCCATCAGCGGTACGCCCGTCCAGTGGGTACGATCCCCGTAGAGTTTTTCCGCACGCAGAAAGGCACGCGAAACCGCTTCGGATCGCAGAACCTTCTGATCGGGCATCTCCCGCAGAAGCGCTTCGTAGAGACGATTGCCGGAGGGGATGACGCTGAGCGCCATGGTCTGGGGAGTGTAGCATAGTGAGAGGGCACAGAAGAGACAGATGCGACAGAGGGAACAGATGGGACAGAGGTGATTTTTCGCTTGGTTTCTATGCTTTTGTCCCTTCTGTCCCTTCTGTCTCTTTTGTACCCTCTGTCGCCTCTCTTTTCCTTGACATTTCCCCATCCCAGGACGAGAATGGGCCCGTCCGAAGACCGAGGGCATTAGGCCGCAGGCCGAAGGTAAGTCCCTCCGAGGCATACAGCATCGGCCACCCGGCTCCGGCTTGGTGATTCGTGCCGTGTGCCTCGCTGGTCTCCCGGACATAAGAAAAGGGAGACCTTTTTTATGTCCCGGAGGCTAACGAGAAAATTTCCATATTCCCAAATCCCTAGTCCCCAATCCCCAACCCCCATCATGGCCGTCACCAAAGTTCAGAAGGCAGATCAACTCGCAGAGCTTAAAAAGAAGCTCAGCGAATGCACGTCCGTGATGTTCGCACACTACATCGGCATGAAAGTCGCCGACGTCAGCGAGCTGCGCCGTAACCTCAAAGACGCGAAGGCAGAAATGAAAGTCGGCAAGAAGACCCTCATGCAGATCGCAACCAAGGAGTGTAATTTGCCTGCCCTCAGCGACGAAATGCTCAGTGGTCCCGTCGCCTGCATCTTCAGTTTTGATGATCCGCTCACGGGCGCTCAGATCGCGTTCAAGTTTGCGAAAGACCATCCGCAGGTCGAACTGATCGGCGGCATCTTCGAAGGAAAATTGATGTCGAAAGATGAAGCGTCGGCGTTTGCGAAGATCCCGAGCCGCACCATCCTCCTCACAATGTTCGCCGGCATGATCCGCTCCCCTCTCCAGAATTTCGCCTCTATCTGCAACTCGCCACTGCAAAGCTTTGCGAGGAGCCTGAGCGAAATTGCCAAAAAGAAATCCGCGTGATGAGCTTTCAGCTGTTAGCTATCAGCTTATAGCTTCTCATCTCTCCTATCTCCCTACTTTCCCATCTCCCTACCCCCCATCATTATGGCTGACGCAGTCACCCTCGAAGCCTCCGAACAAGCCGTCATCACGGCCCTCGAGAAGCTCAACGTCGTTCAATTGAACAACGTCGTAAAATACATGGAACAGGTCTACGGCATTTCCGCCGCTCCGATGGCCGCTGCCGCTGCTCCCGCAGCAGATGGTGCAGCCCCCGCAGCCGAGGAAAAGGCCAACTACAACGTTGAGTTGACCGATTCCGGCGCTCAGAAAATCGCGGTCATCAAGGTCGTCCGCGAAGTCACAGGTCTCGCCCTCGGCGACGCCAAGGCAATGGTCGACGGCGCTCCGAAGGTTATCAAGGAGAACGTGCCGAAGGCTGATGCTGATGTGATGAAGAAGAAACTGGAAGAGGCCGGAGCCAAAGTTTCCTTGAAATAATAACCTGGAGAGACGTGCGATGCGCACGTCTCCGTCCGCAGCCGGGGTTCGGTTACCCCGGTTGCGGTTTTGCGATAGGAATAAATTCCCGGTTCTCGTCGGGGTAGCCGGCGGTTTAAACCGCCGGC
>JACRIG010000085.1 GCA_016215715.1 Candidatus Peregrinibacteria bacterium
GCCTCGGTGCCTTCGGTCCCCTTCTTATTCGCTTCTTCATAAATAATCTTCCCAATCTCCTGCGCCGCGGTGGCGAGTTCTTCGGTCGACTTCTTCAGCTGCTCCGTCGTCGCATCTTCTTTCTTCAGCAATTCCTTCAGGTCACCCATCTTCGTATTCACATCTTTCTTAATCTTGTCTGAAATCTTACTGTCGTACTCCCGCATCTGCTTCTCAAGACTGAAGACCAACGCGTCAGCTTGATTCCGGACATCGACAAGTTCACGTTTCTTCTTATCGTCTTCGGCATTCACCTCTGCATCTTTGCGCATCTTCTCGACTTCCTCTTTGCTGAGGCCCGTCGAACCCTGAATGGCGATGTGCTGCTCTTTGCCCGTACCTTTATCTTTGGCTTTCACATGCAGAATACCGTTGCTGTCGATGTCGAAGGTAACCTCGATCTGCGGCATGCCGCGTGGAGAGCTGGGGATGCCGTCGAGGATGAAACGGCCCAGAGACTTGTTGTCTTTGGCCATCTCACGCTCACCCTGCACGACGTGGACTTCTACCGACGGCTGGTTGTCAGCGGCGGTGGAGAAGACCTGACTCTTCGCGGTCGGGATCTTCGTGTTGCGTTCGATGACCTTCGTCGCCACACCTCCGAGGGTTTCGATGCCGAGGCTGAGCGGCGTCACGTCGACGAGGACAATGTCCTTGTGAATATCACCGCCGAGGACTCCGGCCTGCACAGCCGCGCCGATGGCAACGACTTCGTCGGGGTTCACGCCCTTGTGCGGCTCTTTGCCGAAGATGTCACGGACTTTTTCGACGACCATCGGCATGCGGGTCATGCCGCCGACGAGGACGACTTCGTCGATGTCCGACTTTGACATTTTGGCATCCTTGAGAGCTTTCAGACACGGCTCGACAGACTTATCAACGAGCGGCTTCACGAGTGCCTCCAGCTTCGCGCGCGACAGCTTCAGGAGCAGATGCTTCGGGCCGGAACTATCAGCCGTGATGAACGGCAGATTGATTTCGGTCTCGGTTGTGGAGCTGAGCTCAATCTTCGCCTTCTCCGCTGCTTCCTTGAGCCGCTGGAGAGCGATCTTGTCGCCGCTGAGGTCTACACCATTCTCTTTTTTGAATTCATCAACAATCCATTGCATAATGACCTGATCAAAATCGTCACCCCCAAGGTGTGTGTCACCGTTCGTTGCAATCACTTCAAAGACTCCGTCGCCGAGTTCGAGAACGGACACGTCAAATGTTCCGCCTCCGAGGTCGTAGACGGCGATCTTCTGGGACTTCGTTTTATCAAGTCCATACGCGAGTGCGGCGGCGGTGGGTTCATTGATGATGCGCACAACTTCCAGACCTGCGATCTGACCGGCATCTTTCGTTGCCTGACGCTGAGAGTCGTCGAAGTACGCAGGGACCGTGATGACGGCTTTTGTTACAGGCGCACCGAGGAATGATTCGGCATCTTTCTTGAGCTTCAGAAGAACCTGCGCACTGACCTCCTGCGGAAGCATATCGCGGCCTTGTGAAACAATAACGGCTCGATCGCCTTTCCCCGCTTTCACTTCAAACGGCATGCGCTTCGCCTCTTCGCGGACTTCCTCAAAGCGATGACCAATAAGGCGCTTTGCAGAGAAAATTGTGTTCTTGGGATTCGTAATCGCCTGTCTCTTTGCAGAAACACCGACGAGGACTTCATCATCTTTATACGCAACCACGGACGGGGTCGTCCGGTTGCCCTCTGCATTCGGGATCACCACCGGCTCGCCGCCTTCGATGACAGCGACGCAGGAGTTGGTGGTGCCGAGGTCGATTCCGATGATCTTGGACATAGATGAGATGGGAAGGAAATGTCATGCCACTGCCACGCGAAGCCCCAAGGCGAAGTGGGGAGCGGCGACGAAGCACGTTAGCACTCTTAAGTATAGAGTGATAATTTGTGACGTCAAGAGTGATTTTAAAAATACTGCGGTCCGTTCAATTGAACCTTCTCGGTCAACACCAAAAGAGCCAGATGCCTTACATCTTCAAATCTGTCATTCAGATGCATGGCACAGTTCTCTCTCAGACTTACTGCAAATGCCAGCCTCGCTTCTTTATGACCAATCTGGTCGGCACGAAACAGAACATCAATGGCACGATCGATATCATTTCGGGAAGCAGCTTCGACATCTACAATTTTAAATGGTTCCATCGCAAATTCGGCCATATCACGCGCAACATCCAGCATGAGAATTTCATCGCTGCCGTCCTGTAAATCCACGTGTAACAGACCGTCCATGTAATCGGCAGGGAACGATCCGCGGGCTTCGAGCATCTCCTCGTCGGAAATTGCCAGTGAACCCCGCTCAAATCTATCAGACATGATCAGACATTACTGAAGCTTTTTCACGTGTCAATCTGAGTCTTCGATAGGCAATTTTGGCATCTGCATCTATACTTCCCCCATGTTCCTCGACGAAGCCATCATCGATGTTTCTGGCGGAGCCGGAGGGCGTGGCTGCGTCAGCTGGCGGCGGGAGAAGTACGTGCCAAAGGGCGGACCGGACGGCGGTGACGGCGGACGCGGCGGGGATGTGATTCTCCTTGCCGATGAAAATACCGACACGCTGAGTGACTTCACGTCGCGCAAACGATTTGAAGCCGTGAAGGGAAATTTCGGCTCCGGCAACAATCGCAGAGGGAAAGACGGAGAGGATGTGATCCTGCGCGTACCGTCCGGAACCGTCATTCATGAAATCACTGCCGGGAAAAATGACGATGAAATGAAAAAACTTGTCGTCGGCGATCTGCGGCACGCCGGTGATCAGATGGTCATCGCGCGCGGCGGACGCGGCGGCTACGGTAACGCGCACTTCGTCAGCTCCGTCCGGCAACGGCCGGATTTTGCGGAGTTGGGCGAGCCGGGTGAACATAAGAAATTAAAGCTGGAGCTGAAGCTGGTCGCTGACGTCGGGATCATCGGGTACCCGAATGTCGGTAAGTCGACACTGATTTCCGTCATCAGCGCCGCACATCCGAAGATCGCCGACTACGCCTTCACGACCATCATTCCGAATCTCGGAGTGGTTGCAATCGGTGATCGCTCGTACGTCGTCTGTGACGTACCGGGGCTCATTGAAGGAGCAAGCGAAGGAAAGGGCCTCGGAGTGCAGTTCCTGCGTCACATCGAGCGTTGCGGCCTGCTGGTGCACATCCTCGGCATCAGCCGCGCTCTCGAAGAGGGTTCTGTTGTGAATACGCAAAAACTCATCGACGATTATCACACGATCCGCAAAGAACTGGAGGCCTACTCCCCTGCTCTTACAAAGAAGCGCGAGATCGTCGTCCTGAATAAAACGGATCTGGTCGGAGGAGAGGCAGCAGAGCTCGTGAAAGCACTGAAGAAAGCGGGCATCAAAATAGAATATGCAATTTCCGCGGCGACGAAGCAGGGCACCGACAAGATCGCCATCGGGCTACTCCCCGTCGTTCTGGAGGAGCGAGAGAAACGGCAGGAATCTGACGAAGACAAGGATGAAGGCGAAGCGCTTCCTGTTCTCCAGCCGCATCTGACGTCGATCAAGATGGGCGCCTACCGGATCGAAAAGCGCGATGACGGACTGCACGTGACCGGCAGGAGAATCGAACAGTTCACGATCATGACGGACTTCAAAAGTCTCGGTGCCGTCGAGCGCTTCAAAGATGTCGTCGAGCGCGTGGGCTTACTTCGCGCTCTCGAACGCGCAGGATGGGAGGACGGGGTGGCGGTCTATATCGGGACAACAAAAGTCGATGACCACTTATAAAAGGGACGAAGAAGATTTGCCTTGTCTTCGCCCCGTCTACCAGCATTCTCAATTCTTCCGAAATGATTTTGAATTGAGAGGGTGCAGGAGTGCCACTCCATCATTCAGTCTGAGCGATCAGCGCGAAGAGTGAGCGTTTATGGTGCTGGCTACGCCGGCCTAAGAGGCTGACTGGACCCCGTTTCGTACAGAATCCTTCTGCACTTCCAACACCTGCATCCGTTACTGGCGCGCGGAGTCTAAAGAATGAGTTCTGGATGTCAAGAACTTTATTTTTTTGAATGGCGGTGCCACGTGATCGCGTAGCGATTTTACGTGGTGGCCCAGGCCGGGATCGAACCGGCGACACCTCGCTCTTCAGGCGAGTGCTCTACCACTGAGCTACCAGGCCACAGGACGGACGTTGATGCAGGAAAGGGCAATGGACCGAGCACTATTATTTGATAGCGCCTCGTGAGCAAGGCTAGGCACTGAGCTACCAGGCCACGGCATTCACGAACGCCGTGGCAGGCCACAGCACTCGCTTGCGCAGAATATACCAAAGGAATGAGGGGCGGAGAAGGGTGGATTTTATCTTCTCAATGAGTACAATTCCTCAGTCCCGTGGGGCCAGAGCTCAGTTGGCTAGCTGCGCAAGCAGCGCAATGAAAGCCGCAGGAGCGGCGCTCGATCCTTCTCCCTATTTTTTCATCTCACTCATTCGTGGGGCTGTAGCTCAGTTGCTCCGCCGGAGGCGGACAGAAAACAATCGTGCTCGGTCCCCTGGTATTCTTCACATCAACGTTTGTACATGGGGCTGTAGCTCAGTTGGTAGAGCGCGTCGTTCGCAATGACGAGGCCAGGGGTTCGAATCCCCTCAGCTCCACCACGTAAAATCGCGCGCAGCGAAGCGAGCAGCTATTTTACGTGGGACGTGGCGGCGCAGCCGCTTTACGTCCCTGCGCGCGATCACGTGGCGCAGCCATGACAACTATGCACACTTTGATCGAGTTTGATCACACAGCCACATCAAAGTGCCTTGTACGTACGCTCATCTCTTCTCGGGATAGCCTTCAAGGTGATCTCCTCTCCGTCATCATGATAGACAATCCTGAAATCACCGAC
Source organism: Candidatus Peregrinibacteria bacterium (assembly GCA_016215715.1). GTDB lineage: Bacteria > Patescibacteriota > Gracilibacteria > Peribacterales > Peribacteraceae > JACRIG01. The sequence goes on from JACRIG010000085.1 coordinate 4,893, forward strand.
GCGGACACGGAAAATATTATCGTAGCCTTTCAGCTTCAGACGATCCAGTGAAGAGAAGTCACGCGCAAGAATCAGCAGGATTGCAGCTTCAATACGATCGCGGGCATTGCGCGGAATCCGTCCCAATTGTTTTTTCCATTTTTCCATATCAACTCCGCAGTTTCTTCAACATCTTCAGAACCTCTTCGGCGGGGACGCCGGCGGTCTTACCACCGTCCGTAAAATCCACCACTGTTTCCCATCCCTCTTCGTCGACATCAGCGTCGAATTTCATAATCAGGAAAGAAGGCTTCGAGCGACGGATGACGCGGAATGATTCTCCGCGTTCAACCTGATCCGCTATTTTCGCGAGATGCTGACGCAATTCTTTGATGGAAATGTCTTTAGCCATAGGGTACATTAGAATTACTTCTTAAGTGTACACTCAAGAATTTCATAAAGCAAGAATCTCGTTTCAGACTGTTAAAGCAAAAGCAGTAAAACTGATCCGACTTTGCTGATTTGCCAAATGCGGTTCAATTTGATGATTCAAGCATAAATGACAAATTTAATAAAATATGCTAGAATAATATCAAATGAACATATACAAAAAAACAGTCCAATTTTGCCGCGATCAGCGCATTGCAATACTAATCGGTCTTTCCGGAGGAATCGTCGGGTGTGTTGTCGGAGGGCAGATCAGTCAGTATCAGGCCCATTTTCAGCAGCGCTCCCTGCCGACGACTGCACGGGTGACTCAGGAACCGGTTCGTCCCGCAGCACCTGAAATCACACCGTCATCCGTGGCCTCTGATGAATCGGAAACAATCAGCAGCGCAGCTTCATCGGAGGAATCATCATTTGCAGAATCAAGCACGGCCGAATCTTCCGCTGCTCCCGAAAGCAGTGCTGCTGCTTCGCCGGTGCCCGTCACGCGTCCACGCATTGTCATACCTGCTGAGGCTCCGGCTCCGCTGCAGGAACATAGTTCCGCCCCGACCCTGCCGCGTCCGCCGCAGCCCTCAGTCACAGAACAAGCCGCGTCTGCTTCGGATTCCGCGTCAGTGCTTTCATCGGACACACCCTCAGTGACATCCAGTGCTGCAACGTCGTCCGCAGCGACATCAGCCTCAGCATCACCATCCGCCGCGAGCGCTCCTTCATCCCCTTCTGCAGTCCCGCAAGCTCCGGTATCCGCTGCACCGGAAGAAACTTTCCCTCCGATGGGCAATGCCGTTCATCCGGTCGCGCGCGTCCCGAACTGGGGAACGATGCGAACTCCGGACCAGTGGAACCGGACATACGCTCAGATGCGCGAGAATGATTTTGTCACAATCCCGAGTTACGTCGCCAGCGAGCAGACGTTCCCGATGACGCAGCTTCGTCAGACACGCACGGCTGAGAACGAGCGGATCATGACGGCAAAGCTGTACTACTCCACCGATTACTGCGGGTCGTACGATCTCGACGCCGGTGCGTTCACGGGAGTCCACTGCGCGCTGGATCTCAAGCTGCCGCTCGGGACCCCTGTCGGCGCGGTTGCGGGAGGGAGGGTACAGTACACCGGTTCCAATGAGCGGCTGGGCGTGCATGTCATCGTTGAACACCGTCATCCAACCGATGGAATCTTCTTCTCCATCTACGCGCATCTGGGTTCCGTGAGCGTCCGTGCGGGTCAGGACATCACGGCCGGACAGGTTGTCGGTATCGTCGGCATGACGGGAGAAACCAGCGCGCCCCACGTTCATCTGCAGATCGATCGCAGGCAAAACGGAGAAACGGTGCCGCACACGCCTCATGTCTTTGCGTCCGCACCGGACAGC
>JACRIG010000084.1 GCA_016215715.1 Candidatus Peregrinibacteria bacterium
ACCTGCGGCAGTGGCTCATCTGGTACAACTACCACAAGATTCATTTGGGGCTCGGCATGCAGAAAAAGACCCCTGCCCGTGTGGTCTATGAAGCCCTGATCTCCAAAACCCCTTGTGTAAGGTTAATGCTGCAACCTAACATAATTTGCCATAAATTTATAAATATATTTTAATATTTATTGTCCGCATTAATTGTTAATTAATGCCTGAATTGGCGTTTTAACATGTTCTGCGACATTGACATTATATACAATATATATTATTGTGTATCACTTTCTTGTGCCCTTCATGCGTTTACCCTCTCTCTGGCATCTGCCGGCTCTGACACTCGTTGTCGCCATCGGGTGCATCGCATTGCCGGGCGGTGCCTCCGCATTCGGCTCGACATCCATTTTCGTCGACAGCGCGTCCGTCATCAAGACCGGGCCTGCGACGGTCACGCCGGGAGGCACCATCACCTACACACTGAGAGTCACGAAGAGTCACCCCGCGTTCACGGCACGCATCGTCGATACCTTCCCGGCAGGACTGATCTTCAATGATCCGGCAAGCAGCAGCGGCTGCGACCTCAGCGGCTCGCAGGTCATCTGCACCTGGCCTGCGACAGGGACGTACTACTTAACCCAGGTCATACCGGTGACGCAGAACTTCACCCTCGTCTTCACGGTGCCTCCGACCATCGCCTGCGGCACACTCACGAATACAGCGAGCGTCACGGCACCCACAAATTCCATCGTCGTGTACGGACGCACAGGTGCACTGCATGTGATCGTCAACGACTCGAATACGTCGAACAACATCAGCAGAATCACGACGCCGATTACCAACTGTTTCCCGCCGCCGGATATCATCATCAGCAAAAACGGTCCGGCCACCGCGGTGCGCGGGGGGGCGCCGCTCGTCTACACCGTGACCGCAACGAATACCAGCACCACATCGAATGCCGCGAACGTCACGATCACCGACCCCGTTCCTGCCGGACTCACGTTCGATCCGTCCGGCTCCACCGCGGGCTGCACGCTGCAGAGTGGTAGCGTCGTGTGTCCGGTGGGCACCCTCACCCCCGGCGCTTCGGCCACCGTAACGCTTCAGTTCCTCACGACATTCACCGGCATCTGCTCGGAGTTGCAGGTCGTTAATCGTGCGACTGTCAGCACAACGACGCCGGAGTCCAATACCGGCAACAACGCAGCGCAGTTTACGACGCGCCTCACCTGCGAGATGAACTGCATCGACATCATCAAGGAAACCTACAACACGCAGGGGCAGCTGATGACGCCCGTCACGCAGTTCACGTTTCAGCTGGACGGGGGTGCAACCGTCAGCAACGACGGATCAGGGCGTGCGCGTTTCAACAACCTCAGCTTCGGTTCCCATACTGTCACGGAAACCGTCCCCGCCGGCTGGACGCAACTGTCGGTCGCCCCCACAGGGGGGGTCGTCACCGTCAATCAAAATAGTCCCCAGTGCGCCGTCGTCACCTTCAAGAACCAGCAGGTGCTCCCTCCGGTGGACGTCAGCATCACGAAGAGCGGGAACCCTGCCTCCATCGTGCGCGACGGGAACCAGATCGTCTTCTACACCATCGGTGTCACGAACGGCGGCCCCGGCGTCGCCCAGAACGTCGTCGTCACTGATCCTGTTCCCGCCGGACTGCAG
>JACRIG010000006.1 GCA_016215715.1 Candidatus Peregrinibacteria bacterium
AGAGGATGGCGCGGGTCGTCGTGACGATGAGGTAATCTCCGTTGACCGCGTTTTTATAGAAGGCATTACGGGCCTGCAGCGTCGCGACATCAAGTATTTCGGCGACGGTCGGTTTCGGTTCTTCGGGGAGCAGAATGTGTTTCCGGACATTCGTGAGAATATCCGTTGCCTTCGCATTTTCCTGCGTCTTCGTATCTGCCTGATCCGACGGGAGAAGGCTGCTCACCTGCTTCCGGCAGGCCGCAACCGTGAAGACCGTCAGGAGGACAAAGAAGAAGCGGATCGGCAGGGTCGACGTACGTGAAGAAATCATGCGCCTTCAAGAGTAGACAGGCGGGTGAAAAATCACAAGAACTGATGCTTATTGTTCTGCAGAAGGCGCACCGTCGCTCGCGGGAGGCGGAGGCACTTCCTCCGAAGGAGCGCTGTCGCCGCCGGAACCGGCGGGGGCATCTTCAGCGGGAGGCGGGGCTTCGCCCTCCTCCGCAGGAACCTCTTCGGGGGCGGCTTCGGATGAAATGTCCGAAGCACTCGCATCATCTGCGGGCGGAATCTCACTGTGTCCGGAACTATCAGACGAGACGCCGGATTCATCAGAGGAAGCGGCATCGGACGATGTAGATGTATCACTCGATACATCCCCGACCGACGAAGTATCGGATGAAGTGACGGCGCCCGACGACTGCTCGCCTGAAACTCCCGATGATGTCTCACTTCCGGCGCTGGAGAAAGTAGAGGACGAAGCACCCGTGCCGGATGCCGGAAGGAGCGAGACAGTCGTGAGCGGCTCTTCAGTTGAGAGAGCGAGCCACGAGAATGTGATGGTCTCCGCTGCCGGACCGCCGAGACGGATGGTGAAGCCGCTCTTTGTGGCGACCGAGACGGCAAAGAGAACAGGTACGTCGGGTGACGCCGTCACAACCGGAGTCGCTGTGAAGCCCGTGCCGAAGAGCACGGTGACGGCGGTGCCCGTTTTGGGAATCGCGGCGTAGCCCGCCTGACGGTTGCTGACGGAAAGTTCGCCGCGCACCTGCACATCGCTGAGAATCGCGAGACCTTCGATGGTGATAGCACCGATGACGCGCAGCGCTCCGCGGACGAGGAGGCTGCCAATGTCGAGTGCGGAGCCGGTCTGCGTGAGGATGAGGCGCCCGGCACGGAGTTCACCCTCCACATTCATTGCGCCGTGGATCACGGAACCGCTCGCGGCCTGCATCGCTCCCGCGACCTCCGTGCTGCCATCGATCTTTAGTCCCCCGGGGACGAAGAGCGCGCTCGCGCGGAGCGCCCCCGCGAGGTAGAGATCGCCGTCGATGCGGGCGTCTTTTGTAACGGTGAGGTTCGTATCAGAAGTGATGGACTCCGCTGTGAGATCAGCGAGGAAATGGACGGAACCGCTTGCGGTGATGGTTCTTCCGACGCGGAGTGTTCCGACATCAAGCTCATCGGGGATGCCGCTCCCGCCATCGGGCGTACTAACCTGTGCAATCGTTCCGCCCGTACCGAGGCGGGCGAGGAGCGCATCGTTCACCTGCTTCGCCACATTGATTTCTTCTATCTGCCCGCGAACTTCATCTTTCACTTTACCGTCCATGTCGAGACTATTCAGCGTTTTTGCGAGCGAAAGCTGCATTTCGTCCTCGATCTTCATCGATGCGATCGACTGCATCACTTTCTCCTCAACGGCCTCGACCGTCAGCGATTGATTGCGGCGCGAGATGAGAACGTTGATCTTGCCGGTCCCCTGATCGAGGCGCTGAAGGGAGACACCGACTGTCGATTCACCGGCAGCCGCGCGGCGGACATACCCGGGGATGGAGGCGGGCGTGAGTGCATCACCCGGACGGATGGTGGCGCCGCTTTCGACAACCGCGAAGGCGGGCACCTGTCCGATAAGTCCGACGAGAGCGGTCCCCGGCACGGGCAAGCCTTCGGCTCCCCAGAACTTGTTTCCGATGAAGGCGGGTTTGGTGGAGATGACACCCATCACATTCGGGTCACCGGAACGTTTGCAGCGTTCAACCGGGGCTTCTTTGTCAGCTTCAGTCATGCCAACCATGTCCTCCTCATCGATATTGATACACACAACTTCGCCCGGCCTGAGATCACGATCGGATGTGTAGAAATATTCGGCATAGTCGGCGCCGGCACCCGACATTGCATTATCCGAATAGACATAGCCGTTCGCCGTCACACGGAAAAGAGTGTTTTCGTAGCCGTCGGCGCCGCTATCGGCAACGATTTTGAATACATTGAGACTGACAGCGGCGGGAAGACCGCTCGCCACCCCCCCTGTATGCACCCGCAGTGTCAGCAATGTACCGGTGGAGTAGGACGTTTCGAGTGTGATGGAGCCGGTGTTGCTGTGGTACAGGAACGTATCGAAGTTCCCCCGGTACCCGAAGGCGATGGCTGCGGATGCTGAGCCGGAGCGCTTCATCACCTGACTGTCGAGCGCGAGGAGTGGTGCGCCTGATTGCGTGGTGCCGATGTACACGCCGGTCCCGTTCTTCGTTTTCTGGACGACGACAAGCGCGCCGGAACCCATGAGGGACGATTGCTTGATGACGACGATGCCGCTGGAGGTGAGTTGTTTTTCGGCGTGGATGATGGCGCCGCTGAGCGTGTTCACAATCTTCATGCCGAGGGTATTGAGCGTGCCGTTCGTGACGCTGATCGTGAGCGCCCCCGTCATGGTGTCGCCTCCCTGATTGACGAACATCCCTTCTGCCTGCGCGTAACTGATGCCGCCTCCTCCTCCCTGATCGGTCCCACAGCTGAAACGCTTGGTCGTTGTATCCCAGAGCAGCTTGCTGTTTGTCCCGTCGTCACAATCCGTCAGCCCCACTCCGCTGAATTGTCCCGAGACAATCATGTTCGCTCCTGTGGCGGTTCCTTCCCAGACGAGAGAGCCGGAGGACGCGAGTGTGTTTGCGGTGACGAGGGCGCCGGAGATCGTGGTCCAGCTTCGCAGCGTTGTTCCTGTGAGGGTGGCGTTG
>JACRIG010000086.1 GCA_016215715.1 Candidatus Peregrinibacteria bacterium
ACGCACGTCTCTACAATGTGCCCGGCAGATTAATCCTTTGCCAGATCCTTCTTCCCTGTTACGAGCGACGACGGGCACTTCTTCGCAAACGGACAGCGGATACACGCACGCTTCCGCGCGGTGCAGACGTCACGACCAAGACTGATGATGAGGGTTGTCACCCTCCGCCATTCTTTTCTTGGAGCGAATGGAATCAGATCCAGTTCGATTTTTTTGGGATCGCTGTGCGTCGTGAGACCCAATCGCTGAGAGACACGAATCACGTGCGTATCAACGGCAATGCCGGCGTTGATGTCGAAGGCTGCGGAAAGGATCACGTTCGCGGTCTTGCGTCCGATGCCAGGGAGCGCTGTTAGTTCTTCCATAGTGCGCGGAATCTTTCCGCTGTGACGCTCGATAATCAGCCCGCACATTTCCTGAATGTGTTTGGCTTTCATCCGGAACGTGCCACAACTGTGTACATCGCGCTCCAGCTCCTCTCTCGGCACGCTCAGATAATCTTTCGCAGTTTTGTATTTCGGATACAGGATCGATTCCGTCACGATATTCACCCGTTTGTCCGTACACTGCGCAGAAAGAATCACCGCGACTGCCAGATCGAGAGGAGTGCGAAAGTGCAGAAAAGTTTTTGGCGGCTGGTAGACCTTGCCGAGGGTTTTGAGCACGATCCCGAGGGGTATTCCGTTGCGTCGGTGCATGCCTCAACTATACTCCCTCCATGCCTCTGCCCCCGCTCACGGTCTTCGACGTGGAGACGACCGGTCTCGACCCAAAAAAGGGTCACAGAATCGTCGAACTTGCGGGCGTACGGATCGAAGGCGGGAAAATAATCGAGGAGCAGATGTTTCACTCACTCATTAACCCTGAGCGTGATATTCCGCCGGAAGTGAGGCAGATCCACGGCATTTCGCAAAGTGATGTTGTCGGCGCACCGACGGTCATGACCGTCTTGCCGCAATTTCTGAGCTTTGCAGCGGGATCGATCCTCGTCGCGCACAACGCCGCATTCGACAAAGGGTTTCTCGAGTCCGAGAAAGAATTTTGCTGGGGTTATCCTGAGCTTCCGTCGTTCCTCTGCACGATGCGTCTCAGTCAGAGCCTCTACCCCACGGCCTACGGCCATAACCTCGATGCCGTCTGCCAGCGCCTGCAGATCGCGATGCAACCGGGACGTCACCGCGCGCAGACGGATGTGATGCTCACGGGTCAGGCTCT
>JACRIG010000087.1 GCA_016215715.1 Candidatus Peregrinibacteria bacterium
TCCGTGGCTGCGGGAGGGTGAGAATGAACCGTCTATCTTTCTGACGCCGCAGCCGGGGACGGTCCTGCGGGACCCCAGCGGGGGCTGCTGCTGGATACTTAATTTCGTAACCAGTAACTAGCTAACCAATAACCAGTAACAGTATCCTATGGACATGTTTCGCAGAATGGATCTCCTCCTTCTCGGCATCGCCATCGGTCTCACGCTCTTCGGACTGGCGATGATCGCGAGCGTGAGTGTGTTTGAAAGTTACCAGCTGACGCAGCGCATGGTGACACAGGGGCTCCGCAGTGAACCCGGAAACTCTTTCTATCTGTGGCGGGGGTCGATCCACATCATCGTCGGTTTCTGCGCAATGGCGCTGACGGCGGTGATTCCCTACCACTTCTGGGAGCGTCATGCGCGCACGTTCTTCCTCGGAAGCATCGTCCTGCTCATCCTCGTCTTCGTGCCGGGGCTGCGCAATGAGTACGGCAACGCCCACAGCTGGCTGCAGATCGGCGGCTTTTCGGTGCAGCCGTCGGAATTCCTGAAGATCACGCTCGTCTTCTACCTCGCGGTGTGGCTGCAGAAACGTGAGCAGCTGATCGGCACCTTTCAGGAAGGGTTTTTGCCGTTCGTCATCCTCCTCCTCCTCTCGACCTTCCTCGTCGCCATCCAGCCGGACCTCGGTTCCTTTATCGTCCTCGCGTCCATCGCGAGCACGATGTTCTTCATCGCCGGCGGCTCCGTCTTCCATCTGCTGCTTGGCGGCACGCTGGCGGGTGTGCTGGGGCTGCCCATTATCCTGAGCAAGAGCTACATCCGCGACCGCTTCCGCGCGTTCCTGTCGCCCGACGACCATCGGATCGCCGAGGGCATCGGTTTCCAGATAAAGCAGGCGCTCATCGCCATCGGCAGCGGCGGATTCTTCGGGGTCGGCTACGGAAAGTCGATCCAGAAATTCGGGTATCTGCCGGAGGTGCAGGGCGACATGATCTTCGCCGCAATGGGCGAGGAGCTGGGATTTCTGCGCCTGCTGATCATCCTCGGGATGTACAGCATTCTCATCTACCGCGGCTACAGGATCGCCTGCGACGCCCCCGACCGTTTCGGGTTCATCGTCGCCACCGGCATCACGACGTGGATCGCCTTCCAGTCGCTCATCAACATCGGCGTGAATGTCGCGCTCTTCCCGCTCACGGGCCTCACCCTCCCCTTCATCAGCTACGGCGGCTCATCGCTGCTCACGACGCTCGCCGGCGTCGGGATTCTGCTGAACATTTCCACCTACTCGACGGAGGCGTCGCTCTTAGAAAGAAGACCGAAAAGTAAGTTGAGAAGCCTGTTGGCGTGATTGCCTTCGTTGCTCGTTTCTCGTTGGCTCGTTGCCTGTCCTGAGTGAAGTCGAAGGGCTCGAACGAAGCGAACAACGAGAAACAAATCAACGAGCAACGGTTCTGCAACACTGTATCCTACCCTCATGTCTCGCATCCTCTTCATCTCCGGCTCCTCCGGCGGTCACCTGACCCCTCTGCTCGCCGTCGCGGAAGAACTGAAAAAAATGAATGCCTCCACGGAGATCCGGTTTCTCTGTTCGCCGCGCGGTGAAGATCAGGACATGCTCACGCGCAGAGGATTCACATTCACCGTTCTGCCCGCACTGTGCCGGTCATCCGGGTTTCCTTTGGCGTTTTGGAAAAATATTTCTGTCGCCCGGGAAATTCTGCGCACATTCCGTCCTGACATAATTTTCAGTAAAGGAGGGGCTGCAGGAATTCCTCTTTGTTCCCTCGCCCATAAAAAAAATATTCCGGTGATCCTCCATGAGTCGGATGCGGTGATGGGGAGGGCGAATGTCGTTGCGAGTAGGTGGGCTGATGTGATGTGTCTGGGATTTCTACAAGAAAAGGACAGCGGACAGCGGACAGCGGACTTCGGGCGAACGATTAAATTTCCTAACCCTTCTGTCCGAAGTCCGAAGTCCGAAGTCCTCGTCACAGGTAACCCCGTCCGCCCCGAAATCCTCACCGGCTCCCGCGAAGAGGGATTGCGCATCACCGGCTTCGACGGAACGAAGCCAATTCTGATTATTCTCGGTGGCAGTCAGGGCGCCGAAGTACTCAATCGCATTGTCATGAATGCACTCCCGCCGCTGCTGGCGGTCTGCGACGTGATCCACCTCACCGGCAAAGGGAAAACGGGGGCGCCTCTGCAGCGCGGATACTGGGCGCGTCCGTTCGTCGACCGTGAACTACCGCATCTCTACGCGTGTGCATCGCTCGCACTGTCGCGCGCGGGTGCTTCCACACTCAGTGAATTCGCTGCAACCGGACTGCCTGCAATTTTGGTACCGCTGAGGGGGCTCGCGCAGGATCACCAGATGAAGAATGCAGAGTGTGCTGAAAAGACGGGAGGTTGCATCCTCGTGCAACAGGAAATGCTCCCGCAGACGCTCCTGCCCCTCGTGACCGATCTCCTGCAAAATGAGGACCGGCGGGCGGAAATGGCAGTGAAAATCCGCCAAATCGGCGGGACGGGGGCCGCTCGACATGTCGCTGAAATTATCGTAGAAAATCTTGCCTCGGCGGGATCTGATGCGTAACGTCTCTTTGTTATGTATAAGTTCCTGATCCCTCTTTTTGCGTTGGCACTTCTGATCGGCTGTTCGGCCAAAACCGGCGCACCCGCTCTGAATACTGACGGAACAGACACTGCTGCTACTTCCTCACCCCAAACCGACGTGCCCAGCTCCACCGCCACATCAACGGAAACTCCCGGCTTCAACGGAAAAATGCTCACGGGCACCCACACGGTGGTGTTCAAAACTTCAAAGGGTGACATCACGCTTGAACTCAATGCCGACAAGGCACCGAAGACCGTGACGAACTTCATCGTCCTTGCGAAGGCCGGCTACTACAACGGCCTCACCTTCCACCGCGTCATTCCCGACTTCATGATCCAGGGCGGCGACCCCGACGGGAACGGGACGGGCGGCACGAGCATCTACGGCGAGACATTCGAAGACGAATCCAATGATCTGCAGATGGTGAAGGGGGTGATCGCGATGGCCAACCGCGGCCCGAACACGAACGGCAGCCAGTTCTTCATCGTGCAGGCAGCGGCCACCCCGTGGCTGCAGGGACGACACACGATCTTCGGCCATGTCACGAAAGGCCTCGACGTCGTCGATGCCATCGTGAATGTTCCGAAGGACGGCAATGACAAACCGTCGTCGCCGGTGACGTACACAGTGGAGGTGGCGAATTAGGGAGTCGCTACAATAGCTTCGTTCGCTTTAGTAGCTTCGTTAGGGATTTGTGAAGCTAAAAAAGGTCAGCTACGTTCACGAGAACGCAGCCGACCCCACCAAGCGTACTTACGGGTCCCGTCCATCCCGTTGGCACCCTGGAATATAGACAGTGAATCGCTAAACATTCGGACTGTCAATGTGCCGCCTATGCAAAATGGTCGGCGCGCGGAGAGGTGCGCGCCGACACGAAGATTGGACGAATAATGACACCAATCTTCCACTCTCTGCAGGATGAGCGATGGGCTTCAGGAAAAACGGATATATAGATAATGCTACAGAGAGGATGCGATCAGTGAAGCAGAATTAATCTTGGCTGTCCAGAGCCATGGATGGCAGCACTACTGGATTCCTCCGGGCAGGCGATGAAGCGGGTTGTATTTTTTGTGATTCTCATGCCAATGACGCTCTGCTTTCACCATATCTTCGTAGAGTGCCTGAACACGCGCCGGGAATTCTTGTGTAAACGTGCACATGTCATTATTCACAATGGCAATCTCGAGCTCATGCTCCGCAAGACTCTGGAAGAAGCCATCCGTGGCAATGCGCCAGCGCCTATATTCGGGATGAAGATCCGGCACATGGGGCACCTGTCCGAGATAATGGCTGACGGTGCGTGGGTAATATCCTTTTTGGGGTGTCGTCACGTTCAATTTTTCAAGAAAATGGGTGGGCAGTTTCCCTTCATCGAGCCAGAGCCATGCTCTTTTTTCTTCTTTGTTTTTCGTAAGTGGAATATTTTTGAGGATCTTTGCAGCGATGGGTGGACGACCTTTTTCTTTCAGCGCAGCTGCCCGGTGGCTTCGTTCGACATCAGGATCTTTGCAGGCCTGTGTGATAGCAATGAGCGTTTCGATGCGACAGTGCTCCAGTAAGTCGTCCTCCAGTGCTTTATCCGCATGCGCCCGCACCGGATGATGACCGTATCCCAGTTTCCGGATGAGATCCTCAATCTCATCCATCGCAAGCGCGGCCTTCTTCGCAGCGGCTTTCTTTTGCGTCGTCGTCTGATTTTTCTGATTGTGCTGTGTCGGATCCTGCGCCGCGAGGATAGCCGTCATCCAGAGCAGGAAAGCCGCGCTGAGCGCAGCAAGAAGTCGTGCGCTGCCGGGCGCATGGCCTTCGGATTCTATTCGTGCCCCGTCCTTCACGCGCTCCGACATGCTTATGGTCTACGCCTGTCTGCAATAGGAGTAAAGGACTTATAAAGTGGCTCTCCGGAGAATAAAATTGGTCACACTGAGGATTGAGAACGAGCAACAAGAAACGAATCAACGAGCAACGAATTCCTGTATCCTGCCGGACGTGCGCACCAGATTCCCCCCCTCCCCCACCGGCATGCTCCATGTCGGGAGTCTGCGTACCGCGCTCTACACGTATGTTCTCGCGAAGAAAACAGACGGCAAGTTTCTGATGCGCATCGAGGACACGGACAGAGCGCGGGAAGTGCCCGGTGCGATTGAAAATTTTCTGACGAACCTCGCATGGGCGGGCATTGTTCCGGATGAGGGCGTCATGCTCAAAGACGGCGTCATCACACAAGCGGGACCGCACGCACCGTACCTGCAGTCGGAACGCAAAGAGACGGGCATCTACAAAAAATATGCGGATGAGCTGGTAAAGAAAGGCCACGCATACCCCTGCTTCTGCACGAGTGAGCGGCTTGAGGAAATGAGAAAGCAACAGGAACAGCGTCATCAGCCACCGATGTACGACCGCCGCTGTATGGAGCTGCCCGGCCATGAGATCAAAAGCAGACTGGATGCAAGCGAACCGCATGTCATCCGCCTGAAGGTTCCGCATGAACGGACGATCACCTTCAGCGATGACATCCGCGGACCACTGAATTTTCAGGGGCACACGGTGGACGATCAGGTGCTCCTCAAGAGCGACGGTTTTCCGACCTACCATCTCGCGCACGTCGTCGACGATCACCTGATGGAAATCGACCTCGTGACGCGCGGGGAAGAATGGCTGTCGAGCCTTCCGAAACATCTCCTCCTCTTTGAATTTCTGGGCTGGTCGCCGCCGCGCTACGCGCACGTGCCGCTCTTGCTCAACGCCGACAAGACGAAACTGAGCAAACGGCAGAATTCCGTCAGTGTCGATGAGTACCGCAATAAGGGATATCTCCCCGAAGCGCTGATTAATTTCCTCGCGCTCCTCGGGTGGAACCCCGGCACGACGCA
>JACRIG010000088.1 GCA_016215715.1 Candidatus Peregrinibacteria bacterium
ACGCCGCAGCCGGGGACGGTCCTCTGGGACCCCTGCGGGGGCTGCTGCTAGGTCTTTTTTGGCCATTTTACTTCGCTTTATTGGAGCAATTCTTAGTGACCCGCTACACTCCTTTCTCATGAATCCGCCATCTCTACTCAACGAGGCTGAGCTGCAGGAACTGGTGCGGAAAGCTCAGAACGGCGATACCGAGGCGTTCGGGAAATTGTACGATCATTTTTTCGATCCCGTTTATCGTTACGTCCGCTTCCGCCTCGCGTCGGACCTTGTGGAAGACACAGTCGCCGATATTTTCGTCCGCGCGTGGGAAAAGATCGGCGGCTATTCTTTCCGCTGGTCCGTGCCGTTCGGCGCATGGATCTTTCGCATCGCCAGAAATATCGTCATCGACACGTACCGCAGTCATAGAGGAATGGATGAACTGCCGGAGGTGATCGTCGACGAGGATATCCTTAACCGCGCCGACACGCGCATTCATAGAAAAGATCTTCTTCGTATCGTCCGTGCCGCGATGGCAAAACTCCCGAAGCGCTATCAGGAAATTCTCACGCTGAGTTTCGTCAGCGAACTGCCGCACCATGAAGTTGCGCGGGTACTGCGGATGACGCAGGGCGGGGTGCGGATTCTGAAGATGCGGGCGCTGCGAAAACTGCAGAGCGAATTGCCGCCCGATATCGGTTTAGACGCGTAACAGAAGCCATTTCTCTCCGTTTTAACACTCTGTCATGGACTTTCAGCCTCCCTTCCAGCGGCTGCGCGACCACACCGCCCCCAAAGCGGGCCAGAAAGACCGTATCCGCGCCCGAATGGAAGCGAGGATGGCCCCTGCATTGTTTACGGAGGTACGGAAGCTCACAGCTCCGCCCGCAGGAAGTCAGTCCACCATTTTTGACCGTATCATCGACACCATTGAACCCCGTGCGGTCCGTTCTCTTCTGGATCAGCTGCGCTCTGCCCTTTCATCTGCGGACGCGGCGCGCACGCACATCTGGCAGTCGATGGTGCCGCGACTGGCACCGGCTCCCATGACCATCATCTCACAGCGTTCATTCAAGTGGGTGGCGGCTCTCCTCGTCGTGATCGTCGCGCTCCGCGTCTCGCCGCTCCTCTTCATCGCACCCGCGTCGCGCGCTGATTCCTCGGCACTGGTGATCCCGACCAGCGGTACACTGTCCGTTGCACTCGGAGGACTGTGGGAGCCCGTCACGCACGAACTTTCCCTCAGGCAGGGCGCGCAGTTCCGTACCGGTATCGGTGAAGCGACTTTCATTCTGAACGATGACGGCAACGCCCGTATGGGACAGAAGACCACGCTGACTATCCACGATGTCACTAACCGCCCCGAACCCGCTGCGCCGGGGGCGACGATGACGCTTATGCAGGGGAGTCTGTGGGTGCAGAGTTTCGTACCGGAGGAAATTCGCGGCATTGATATTGCAACGCCCGCCGGAAACATTGTCGTGCACGAAGGAAGCGTGTCCATCATTGCCGGAGAGACAGTGAGCGTGCGCGTCTGGGATCACCACGCGCTCATCAGGCGACCTGGCGGACGCGATCTGCTGCTCGTTGCGGGTGAACGTATCGAGCTCTCGCAGGCAGGTGTGTCGGTCGTGAAGAAAATTGCTGCCGCGGAATATGATGAGCCATGGGCTGCGCAGAATCTTGCGAAGGACGCCGTCCACCGGCGTGAACTGGCGCAGCTCCAGCGCGAGCGGTACGCCGCGCGCGCGGGGATTCTTCCCACTTCTCCCCTCTACGCTGTCAAGCGTGCGGCAGAAGCAGTCGATGAGCTGCTCACCATCGATCCGCAGCAGAAAGTCGAGAAGCAACTGGAACAGGCGGAGACCCGGCTCAATGAGGCGGGAGCGCTCCTCGTTTCCGGCGGCACCGGAGCGACCGCGGATGCGGCGCTTGCCGAGTATCGTGCCGCGATGCTGTCGGTTGGCACAGGCTCCGGGCAAAACAGCGTCACGCAGTTTCTCCTCCGTCAGCAGATCGCCGAGGATACGGAGAGTGTGTCGGCGGCTCTTTCCAATGAATCCATCTACGCGGTGAAGAGGGCGGTGCTGGAGGCGAGTGCGGATGTGCCCGATACCGGACTGGATCAGAAAACAATCGGGGGCGTCCTGTTCCTCGATTCACTCGACACTCTCTCCGCCGCGCTGAAAGCGGGCGACACAACCGGAGCGCAGATCGCGCTGACCGATGCGCAGCCCTATCTGACCGCGCTTAAGGATGAC
>JACRIG010000089.1 GCA_016215715.1 Candidatus Peregrinibacteria bacterium
ACAGGCGTCACCGCAAAAAGAATTTGCGGGGCGTCGGGGCCGGTTAAGAAGAGGCAGGCGTGAGAATTGAACAGCTCACGCCGGTTAACCCGATCCCCCAGGTCCGAGTAATCGGGCTTGGGGGATCAATTCAGACTCCAGATTATTTTCTGCATAAACGTCTATTTTTGCTCTTAAATTAGGGCTCCCCATGGTATTGACAAAATAATAAATTAGTATAAATTGTTCATTGTACCTGATCATTCGCACCACCGATTCATGCAGTATATGAGCCGCTTTCTACCAAACGGATGGTAGAAGGGGCTTTCAGTATCACCTCAGGAGTTCTCCCATGCTCGCGAAATTGCGTCCATCACGTCGTAAATCACGTCACAGCAACAGGCACCGACGCTCTCAGCCGCAGGCGTCAAAGACAAGCAATCACGTGCAGGTCACAACGTATATTGTCGATCTCGCCCGAGAAACAATTGTCCAGGCACACGCGGAAGTGAAAATCCACGAATACGCGTCGGCGGGCGGGCGGGATGACGAATTTTCGTTCGTCCTGCGCTGATACTCTCCCAAGCCCCGCCGATCTTAGGCGGGGCTTGGGCACTTCAAAAGAGGAAGCGGATCATTTGCTGCATTTACTCATTTACTCCTGCTATGAAGCACGACACTCCCATTTTTGCACGTGATCTCTATAAGGAAATAACCGAGGCCGTCGCCGATGCGACAGGTAGCGTCCCGGAAGCGGGGCAAGACATTGCCCGTGACCGTTTGCGCCACGATGTCAGCCAGCTATTTGCCCTGATTACGCAATCTGCAGGTACGCTCGGGCATAGTGTGGAAACGGTGGGTGCTGCCGTTATGCCTCCTCATGTGATCAGGCACGTTCGCGCGGTCGTCCAGACATTTCCTTCAAAGATCGGCAGATCGAGCCGCGGGGCACTCCTTGCAATCCTGAACTAATCACAAAAAAAATTACGCGATCGTGACTTCTTTACAGAGATACACATCCTGGATTGCATTGAGAATCTCAATCCCCTCCTCTATCGATTTCTGGAACGCCTTGCGGCCGCTGATGAGACCTGTGCCGCCGGCACGCTTGTTGATGACGGCGGTCATCACGGCCTGCGCGAGATCGTTTTCACCGCTGGCACCCCCGGAGTTGATGAGGCCGATGCGTCCCATGTAACAGTTGGCGACCTGATAGCGGGTGAGATCGATGGGGTGATCCGTTGTGAGTTTTTCGTAAATGCGTTTGTCGGTTTTTCCGTAACTCGATTCCTGATTGAGGACGAGGTACCCGCCGTTATTTTCCGGCAGCTTCTGCTTGATGATATCTGCCTCCAGCGTGACGCCCAGATGATTCGCCTGACCGCTGAGGTCGGCACTCAGGTGATAGTCTTTGTCTTTCTTGAAACCGCTGTTTCTGAGGTAACACCAGAGCACCGTAAAGAGCCCTAGCCGATGGGCTTCTTCGAATGCATGGGCCACCTCCACGATCTGCCGCCCGGACTCGGGGGAGCCGAAGTAAATGGTGGCACCCACTCCTGCTGCGCCCATCTCTTTTGCACGCAGGGGGGAGGCGAACATCACCTGATCAAACTTGTTCGGATACGTGAGCAGTTCGTTGTGATTCAGCTTCACGATGAAGGGGATTTTTGAAGCATATTTTTTCGAGAGGAGACCCAGCACGCCGACCGTCGACGCGAATGCGTTGCAGCCTCCTTTGATCGCAAGTTGCATCAGATGTTCCGGGTCAAAATAATCCGGATTCTTCGCGAACGACGCGCCGGCGGAATGTTCGATGCCCTGATCGACAGGAAGAATACTCAGGTACCCCGTGCCTCCGAGACGACCATGTCCATAAAGGGCTTTTAAATTGCTGATAACCTTCACGGAGCGGTCAGAATTTTTGAAGACGGCCTCCATGGTGCCCTGCGCGGGCACGGTCAACTTCTCCTTTGGAATCGTTTTGCAGACGTGCTTCAAAAGCGAATCGGCGTCTTTACCGAGGAGTGAGCGGATGGCGGCGACGTTCATCATGGGGCGAAGGGAAGATCCCGCATACTTTATCAGAAGCAATGAGAAGAAGGGAGCGGAGACGAAACGGGGAAAGGAAGTATGTGAAGCATAGTTGACAGAAGCAAAATTACGGGTGATAGTCTTCCAGATTTCTGCACACTGCAGCAATCAGGTTCTTTGATATCACTGTGGGCCAACGACACAGAAAATATAAATGGATGACGACTGCGTAGGTCGTTACGTACCAATTTTCGGAGGACCGAAAGAAAAAGTTCGTACGGAAGAAGGCCGACACTGGCCACGAATCAACAATGTGTAGGAGAAATGATTTCCAACATTCACACGGAGAAAAACTCATGAACCGCTTCTTCACGAATTACTTCCTGACGCACTGGACCAACGTCTTCTTCGGCGCCCAACTCGACATCCGCGGCCTCGTGCGGCTGGCCAAGAAGGTGAACGCCGGACTCGATCTGGTCCCGTGGGAGGACTGGACGACCGTTAAGTTAAACAACGTGCCGCTCGGCAGCGTCCTGCCCGACATGGGCAAGAAATCGGACGGCACGAACTGGGATCCCTTCGCGCCCGGAATGAATGACCCTGCCCTCTTCGATCGCGTGCACGGCGCGATCGACCTCGCACTCGACCGCGCCGCAGCGGCACAGATGAAATACGTCATCGTCTTCAGCGGCATGGCGACGCTCGAAAGCCGCAGCGCGCAATGGCAGCGGATCGTGCGCGGCTACATCGAAGTCAAGAATGGGCAGAAGGAGAGCCTGATTCAGAAGGCTGAGCGTCTCAAGATCGTGCTGATGATGGAGATGCTCAACAGCGTCGGTGATCCGAAGACGTGGCAGGGGCATCCGGGCATCCTCGCGAATAACTATCAGGAAATGGTCGAGTCCTGCGTCCTGCCCATCGGGAGCGCGTGGTTCAGGACGGCGTTCGATGCGTATCACGTCGCCATGATGCGTAGCGACCCCGTGAAGATGGTCGAGCTGTATCCCAAGGTGATCGGCTACGTTCATCTCGCCGGCATCGTGATGAATGGCATCGACACCTACGCACCGACCAACCGCGGTCCGCTGAATGCCGTGGACCAAATCATCGACATTCCCGGTCTGATGCAGACCCTCGCTCAGCATGTCCCGCCGACCACGCCGATCCTGCTCGAGCACCTCCCGCACGCCGACAACTACGTCGACGTCGCGGACGATATCGAAGCCTCGATCGCGCTGTGCGAATCGTGGCGAAAATAATCGTAAAATCGCCCACACATATCAACCAACCTTCGATGCGCACACGCCCGTGCGCATCGATTTTTCATTTGATTGTCATCCTGAGCCCTTCGACGCCGCTCAGGACAGGCTTCGACGAAGGATCACACCTTCAGCTTCTCCCGATTCACAATCATCTGCTGCCCGATGGCAAAGAGCGTGGAGACACCCCAGTACAGCGACACGGCGCCGGGGAAGTTGAGCGCGAAGAAGCCGATCATGAAAGGCAGCGTGTAGGTCATCATCGTCTGCTGCAGCTTCTGGCTGGGGTCGACGGGCGCCGTCTGTTTTTTACTCGCAGTGGCAAAGGAAAGTTTCATCTGGAAGTACTGCAGAATCACGAGCACGGGCGGGAAAATCCAGTTGGTCTCTGTGAGATCGAGACCGAAGAACGAAGGATTAAAATTCCACGACAGGTTCTGGTACATGGGGTAGATGAACTCGCGCGCGAGGGTGAGGTTGGTGCCGTCGCGGATAACGTAGAAGAGGCCGATGAGGATCGGGAACTGGAGGAGGATCGGCAGACACGACTGGAAAGGATTCACCTTCTCCTCCTTCCAGAGTTTCATCGTCTCCTCATGCAGCTTCTGCGGCTGATCCTTGAAACGCTTTTTGAGCTCCTCGATTTTCGGCTGCAGGAGCTGCATCTTGCGCTGCCCCTCCATGGAATGCTGTGTGGGGAGGAAGAGAATGAGTTTGACGAGGATGGTGAGAATGATGATGCCGAGCGCGAGGCTGTGACCGGGGAGCGCGGCGGCAATGAAGATGAGGAAATTCAGGAACGGCTTCGTGATGAAGGTGCGGAAGAGCTTCACGATGGTCCCCGGTTCGTGCATCGAGAAACGCGCGGTGAGCAGGGCACCGGAACCATCGCCATCCACCGTGCTGTTACGAAGATGCACTTCATAGGTCCCCGGCTTCTCAAAGAGCGAATACTTCCACGGCGCGAAACTGAGCGACGCCTCCGCGCCGGAGCCGACCACGGGGAATGGTGCGCAGGGAATAGCGGTGACGGTGGTGGTGAGGGGAACAAGAGCGCCGCCCGTCCCTTCCATGGCAAAGACATCCATGGGCGGCATGGGACAGCGGTCGACAAAGGTGAATGCCTTCGCCGCATTATTCTTAAGCGTCAGGACGGGCTCATGCCCGAGGCGAAAGGAGTCCGACTGCGGAAGAAGTTCAACCTGCCGTTGCTCCTCCGCCGGCGTCGCCTTGGGGAAGAAATAGCGCACGGCCATATCGGACGCGAGGTACACGAGCGCAAAAATGAGGAGGAACTCCCACATGCGCGATTTTTTCTTCGGCTGGTCGGTCATAAAATTCTTTAGTTACTTAGCAGCAGGCGTCCCTGCCTGCGGAAGTGTGGCTAGAAACATTCCCACCTCCCGCTGAATGTCAGCAAACGGAGCATGCAGACTAGCAGCGCGCGGGCAGAGTAACAACTGAATGGCCGGCAGACTGTCGCGTTCCCGCACCGCAAGCCGCAGCGCCTCACGGCAGCGTCGCCGCATACGATTACGCTCAACGGCCTTCTTGCTCAGTTTTGTCGACGCAAGCGTGCCGACATACAGGCCTTGTTTCATCGGAGGCTTGAGTCCTTTGGGAGCACCGGACATCCACCGCACAATCAGATTTTTCCCCTTCCACACTCTGCCTTTTCTCACGACCGCATCGCACACTTTCCGGCCGCTGAGGTGGTAGAGACGCATACTGCGGCGAAGTATACAGCCTTATCGGGTATGCAGTGCTTCCAAAAAAGAACGGATTTCCCTACGATGAACGCACCCATGACGCAACTCACCCCCGCTCAGGTCCGCCATATTGCAAAACTCGCGCGACTCACGCTGTCCGATGCCGAGGTGGAAAAATTCGCGAAGGAGCTGACGTCGATTCTGCAGTACGTCGATATGCTCAAAGAAGTGGATACCAGTAACGTGGAACCGACCGCGCAGGTGACCGGACAAACGAATGTCCTACGGATCGATGAAATCGGGAGCACGATAGCAAAGCCGGATGCACTGCTCGCGACGAGTCCGCTGCCGATTGTGGAGCATCAGATTCAGACACCGTCGGCGCATGGATAGTGCTTCGTCTCCGCTCAGCATGACACTCTTTTCTCTCACCATCACCGAAGCCCACGACAAACTGAAAAAGAAACAGATCAGTTCTACCGAGCTCATCAAAAGCTGCATCGAGCGGATCGAAGCGGTCGACGGAAAGCTGAATGCCGTCGTCCATCGAAGCTTCGACCGAGCCCTTTCTGAAGCCAAAAAAGTGGATGCAGCCGGAAACTTTGATCATCCGCTGACAGGAATTCCGTATCTCGCGAAGGATGTCTTCTGCGAGGAGGGCGTCCCCAGCACCGCCTGCTCCAACATGCTGCGCGACAAAGAATATATTCAGCCCTTCGACTCGACTACGACGAAGCGACTGAAGTCAGCAGGGGCGATCAGCCTCGGAAAAACGAACACCGATGAATTCACGATGGGGGCATCCACGGAGACCTCCTGTTTCGGGCCGACACGAAACCCGTGGGACACCTCGCGTGTCGCAGGAGGTTCCTCCGGCGGGTCCACTGCGGGTGTGGCGAGTAACGAGGCACTCTTTGCTCTCGGCACCGACACCGGTGGGTCCATTCGTCTGCCCGCAGGCTTCTGCAACTGCATCGGGCTGCGTTCGACGTACGGCCGCACGAGCAGATTTGGCGTCATGAGCATGGCCAGCTCGCTCGATACGATCGGCCCTCTGTGCAGATGTATTGAAGATCTCGCAATTGTTCTCCAGGCTATCGCTGGCCATGATCCTCTGGATGCGACGACCGCGGATGTTCCTGTCCCCGATTACCGCTCAGAACTCAAGAAAGGGATCAAGTGTTTGCGCGTGGGGATTCCGAAGGAATACTTCATCGAAGGGATGAACGCGGAGGTGGAAACT
>JACRIG010000008.1 GCA_016215715.1 Candidatus Peregrinibacteria bacterium
CATACATCTGCCGCCATAAAAATATCATCCTGACCAAACAAGACATACTCCCCCCTCGCTTCCTGCACTCCTTTATTCCGCGCAACTCCCTGCTGACTTTTTTCGATTTCAAAAAATTTCGCATTTTCCTTAATCCAGCTTGTCACCCCGAGCGGAGACGAGGGGCCGATGTGCGCCGTGTCGGTGGTTCGTCTCCGCTCACCATGACACGGCGCAAGCATTGAAGCTGTTTCAGGGTCATGTCCATCACTTACGACGATCAGTTCGATCTGATCCCGCGCGGTCTGCCGCTCCAGATGCGCCAGACACTCACGCAGTGTTCCGGCACGCTTGTGGGTGGGGATAATGACGCTGAGAATGGGGGCGTCCATGCTTCTATTGTAGACATTTCTCTGAGGAAAAATTTGATTTTGACATCGACAATATTCTGGATTACTACATCATAAGACCTTTGGCATTACAGGCAACAATTCTCCAGCACGAAGGAAGCCTCCATGAGAAATCGACCAGTTGCAGTGTTCTTCTGCGCTATGGCCGTGGCAGCTCTGCTGCTCGCCACATCCATGTCGCAGCCCAGCGGCACCGCGCCGCAACGTGATCGTGCGTTCCTCGCCTCACCCGAGGCAACCCCACTAACCTCAGTAAGCAAGAAAGAGGCGCTCCCGCAGAAGGCAGATCTGCCGGTCCCGCAGCAGTTCGCGGCTATCACATCTGACCTCAACGCGTCGGCGTCCGAGCGCGCTCATGTTGCGCTCATCAATCAACTCGTCGACATCGGATGCCCCTGCTATCCGCCCGATCAGGTGCATGCTTTCCTCCGCGGGGAAGCAGCAAGCGTCGGACAGACGTACGTGTGGGTTCCGATGAAGGCGGACGCAGGCAGCCGGCCCGTCTGGAAGGAAAAGGAGATTATCAATAACCGTGGCTATGGCATCTTCGTCGACGGGGTCTATACCAAGGCGGTCCCGGACGAAGTGTCACAGCTTGCGAGCCGGATCTCCGGCTACGTTCCCGGCGTGCAGTGTTTCATTTCGGACATAGGGAACTATCCCGATCCCTTCCTCGGGGTGGGCGTGTCCGGTCAGGCCCTCGTTGTCGTTGCCCAATGGGACCTGCCGGGCCAGAAAGTTCCGCTCAAGCAAAAGCCCCACTTGCTCGCATTCCTCAAGTAAAGTTGCCCATACAAAGGTCTTCACCCGCAGGCGTTCTGCGGGTGATCTTTGATGCGAAGATTTTTTTAATGACTCTGATTCCGCTCCCGCGCACGCTTCGCATCCATATCCATTCGCCACAACTGACGCTGGGTTCTGTACACGATGTAGATCAGACCGCAGGTGAAAATGACGGTCGCGTACGGGATGATGGTGAGCATGACGTCGCGGCCGGGAAAAATGAGTGCGGCATTGAAGAGGATGAAACCGATGCGGCACTCGGTCGGGCCGATGCCGAGGACGCTCATACGGAATTCGCCGGTTGCAGCGAACGCCAGAATGGTATTCACCAGAAATCCGATTGCGACAACGAACAGAATGGCCGGTTCATGGGCAAAAGTCAGTGGCAGAACGAAGCCGTACGCGGCAAGAACTGCGCATGTAAAACAGTAATCCAGAAAGTGGTCCATGAAGTATCCCCACTTAATGAGCCCTGTGTTGCGCTGACGCCCCACTTCGCCGTCGACCAGATCGGTGAAATACTGGAAGACGATCATCAGCGACACGCCCCACATCCACTGGATGTTGCTGCGCGCGAGGAATCCGAAGAGCGGCACGGCGAATGCGAACGGGATCGTCATCAGTGTCAGGTGATACGTTTCCAGCCACGGCGGAACCTTCGAGCCGAGGTATTTCTGGAAATGGATTTCCGGCGGCCGGAGGACGGACATATCCTCCGCTTTGTCCCGATTGAAGAATAGTTTCCGCGCCACAGGAAGGATTGTACAGGAACAGATTGCCGGAAGAATGTGCCGTATGTTGGGGGTTTCCTTCCGTCATGCGTGGTTCGCCGGAGTTTATTCTGAGCACAGTCGAGGGGCTCACCATGACAATGTACGTTGCTACAATGGGAACATGCGTACCCTCTTCCTCGACATCGCTTCCCATCAGGGGCTGATTGCCGCGGTCGGCATCGATGCTGATATTGCGTCGAAGCAGATCAATCATCGGATTAATGACAGTGAGCTCGTGCCTGCGATTGAAGGTGTGGTGAAAAAAGCGGGGTGGACGTGGGAAGACCTGACGCGTCTCGCCTGCGTGTGCGGACCCGGGGGGTTCACAAGCTTACGTGTGGGAGTGAGTGCGGTGAATGCGCTGGCGTGGGGCTTGAAGATTCCGGCGTGTGCGATTCACTTAAGTGATTTGTACACTGAGCGAGCTGTCAGCTGTCAGCTGTCAGCTGTCAGTGAAAAGACTGTTTCATTTTCTGAAAGCTTAGAGCTAAAAGCTAACAGCTTCATCTGGCTCCACTCCACAAAAAAAACAGCCCTCTTCCTCCGCGGCTTTGGTACGTATCAGAATCTTGCCCCCGAAGCGCAACTAATGAATCTTGAGGACGCGCTCAGAATCATCCCCTCAGACGCTCCGGTTATCGGTGAGCTGATTCCCGAACACGAAGAAGCGCTCGGCAAACGGGGCCTTTCACTTCAAAAATTGCGTCCGGTTGAAGAGATCCTTCCGCAATTTCTCGCAGCCCAAAATTATAGCGAAGAGACGATCCAGCCGTGGTACGGCAGGGGGATTTAGGCTATCCTCTCTCGGCTACGCCCACGAGGCTTTGCCGCGGCAAGCAGCCCTTCTCTCATTATGTCATTCATCGACACTCTCAACCGCTACCTCACGGACTACAGCGTCCGCGAGATCCGCAAGATCCGCCCGATTGTCGATCAGGTGATCAGGCTGCATGCGTCGCCGGAGATTCAGAAACTGACGCGTGAGGATCTTCCTAAAAAGACGGAGGAATTCAAAGCGCGTGTTGCAGCAGGGACATTCCTCGAAGATCTGACCGTCGAGGCGTTCGCGGTTGTGATGCGTGCGTGCGAATTGCTGCAGGGCGACAAAACCACGATGGGCCGGCAGGAGTTTTCGTGGTACATGGTGCCGTTTCCGGTCCAGCTGATCGGCGGCATCGTCCTCCACCGCGGCAACATTGCCGAAATGAAAACCGGAGAAGGAAAGACGCTCGTGTGTACGCTGCCCGTGTATCTCAACGCACTGGCGGGCAGGGGTGTGCATGTGGTGACCGTCAACGATTACCTCGCGAAACGTGACTCCGCATGGATGGGCATGCTCTACAAATCCCTCGGGCTCACGGTCGGCTGCGTCGTGCATGAACTTGATACCAATCAGCGACGTGAGGCCTACGGCAGCGACATCACCTACGGCACCAACAACGAATTCGGCTTCGATTACCTGCGTGACAACATGGCCAGCTCCGTGAAGCAGCAGGTCCAGCGCGGGCTGCACTTTGCGATCGTTGACGAAGTCGACTCGATCCTCATCGACGAGGCGCGCACGCCGCTCATCATCAGCCAGCCCGCAGCCGAGTCGACGACCAAGTACATGCAGTACGCGACGCTCGTCCGGCAACTCACGGAGCACACGCACTTCACAAAGGATGAGAAGCAGCGCACCGCGTCGCTCACCGAGGAAGGCATCAGAAAAATGGAGGAGCTGCTCGGACTCGATAACATTTACACCGACAAAGGGTTTGAAGAGGTCCACCACATCGAGCAGGCGCTCCGCGCCCATGCCATCTACCAGCGTGACGTCGATTACGTCGCGAAGGACGACGAAATTATCATCGTCGACGAATTCACCGGCCGCCTGATGCCGGGCCGCCGCTACGGGCACGGGCTCCATCAGGCCATCGAAGCGAAGGAGGGCGTCACGGTGCAGCGCGAGAGCAAGACCCTTGCGACCATCACGTTCCAGAATTACTTCCGCCTCTACAAAAAATTGTCCGGCATGACAGGAACGGCAAAAACCGAGGAGGAGGAATTCGAATCGATCTACAAACTCCGGACGATCGTCATCCCCACGCACCGGCCCATGATCCGCGATGATAAAACGGACGCGGTCTATCGCACGGTTGCGGATAAGTTCAGAGCCGTCGCGCGGATGGCGAAGGAAAAGTATATGCAGGGACAGCCGATCCTCATCGGAACGACGTCGATCGAAAAATCTGAAGCGCTTAGCAAATTACTCGAACAGGAAGGCGTTCCCCACAACGTTCTCAACGCGAAAAATCATGAACGGGAGGCAGAGATCGTTGCGAAGGCCGGCGAGAAAGGATCCGTCACCATTGCGACCAACATGGCCGGACGCGGGACGGACATTAAATTGGGCGAGGGCGTTACGGAACTCGGCGGACTCGGGATTCTCGGTACCGAGCGACATGAAGCCCGCCGCATCGACAACCAGCTCCGTGGCCGCAGCGGACGTCAGGGGGACCCCGGCGAGAGCCAGTTTTTCGTCTCCATGGAGGACGATCTGATGCGCCTCTTCGGCGGCGAACGGCTGAAGTCGATGATGGAGCGCCTGAATGTTCCTGCTGACGTGCCGCTGCAGAATAACATGGTCAGCCGGAGCATTGAGAGCGCACAGAAGCGCGTCGAGGGTCACAACTTCGACATCCGCAAACACGTCCTCCAGTACGATGACGTGATGAATAAGCACAGAGATATTATTTATAAGAGGAGACAAAGGATTCTGGAGAAACTCGATGAGGATCGGACAGCGGACAGAGGACAGAGGACAGAGGGCGAACGACTCCGAAGTCCGAAGTCCGAAGTCCGAAGTCCTGAATCGTCTCTCCACGATGACATCATCAAATCCATCACGCGCGAAGCCCGTGTCATAGCGGAAAACAATGCATCCGGCGGCGATCCCGAGTCGTGGACTGTTCAGGGACT
Organism: Candidatus Peregrinibacteria bacterium; assembly: GCA_016215715.1. Taxonomy (GTDB): domain Bacteria; phylum Patescibacteriota; class Gracilibacteria; order Peribacterales; family Peribacteraceae; genus JACRIG01. The sequence continues at coordinate 4,907 of JACRIG010000008.1, forward strand.
GCGCGAGGCGCTCGCGGGACTGCATCCCGAACTGGGCCTTGGTATCACGGAGGAAATGATCCGTCCGATCCGTGAGCGCGATATTCTCATCGAACGCACCGTCGCCGCCGTCACCGCGTACTACGAAGAGAAATGTTCTGCGACCGATGCGGCTGCCGTTGCGCAGGCCGAGCGTGTGGTGACACTGCGCGCTATCGACACGCACTGGATGGATCACATCGACGACATGTCGCACCTGCGCGAGCAGGTTGCTTTCGCGGGCTACGCGCAGCGGGATCCGCTCATTGAATATCAGGATCAGGGCTTCCGCCGCTTCCGTCAGCTGCTTGGCAATATCGAGTCGACCATCGTCCGCACACTCCTCCAGATCGACTTCGCACAGTTCGCGCCGCGCAAAGTTCTCGAGCAGGCCGAGGCGGAACTCCGTGCGCTCCAGACGAACGAAGCGCAGATTGCGGACGAACTCGAACGGACCGGTGTCAGTGATGATCTGAGTCCTGACGTATCCGGTAGTCCCGCGATTTCCGGCACGGGTGCTTCAGGAATGCAGATGCCGCCGATGCGGATGAAAACGCCGCCGAAGACCGCTCCAAAAACCATTGGACGCAATGATCCGTGTCCGTGCGGGAGCGGGAAGAAGTATAAGAAGTGTCACGGGAAAAACCTGTAATGACACAAACTAGGAGCAGGCATTCCTGCCTGCGGCGGGGTATACTCATCCCCCATGGATCATACTCAGATCATCGGCCACGCGCGACAGATTGCCGAACTGGAGACAGACATCGCGAATGGTCATCTGGCCCACGCATACCTGTTTGCAGGCCCCGCGAATATCGGCAAGACCACCGTCGCCCACTGGTTCGCGCGGGAGCTCCTGTTGCAGGGTCTGAGCGACGAAGCGCGCGGCGCGGCGGAAGCGGAGATCGACCGGCTTCTCCATCCGGATTTTCTGGTGCTCGATGATCTGTGGATCGAGGAAGTGCGCGAAGACTGGGATGTTATTGCGCGGACGTCGAACATCCCGCAGCAGCACCGCAGCAAAGCGCCGCGGATTATGAAGACCGACGTCATCGGCATCGATGATGTGCGCGTCATCCAGCAGCGCCTCCATGAAACCGGTCACGGCGCCGTGCGGGTCTGCCTCATCCGCGGCGCGGAACGGATGCGCGACGAGGCGGCGAATGCGTTCCTGAAAATTCTCGAAGAGCCGCCCCCCGGGCGGGTGTTCCTTCTCACAACTGACAGCATTTCCTCCCTCCTGCCGACCACTATCTCGCGGACGCGCGTGCTCCATTTTCAGCCCGTTGCAGAGCCACAAATGAACCCGCTCCTCAGAGATCTTCCCGAAGAGGAACAACATTTTCTTCTCCATCTTGCGCAGGGTGCCCCCGGCATTCTGAAGAGCTTCATCGATGATCCCGATCGACTGCGCGGGGAGCGCCTGCTCCACAGCAAGGCACTTTCGTTCTGGAAATCAACGTCTCCCGGCGAGCGTCTTAAACTTCTTTCGGCGCTTTCGAAGCGCGGGCAGGAGGCCGATCGGTTCCTCTTTCATCTCGCTCTGACACTCCGCGAACACGCACTCTCGCGCGCCTCCGAGCGCGCCTTCAGCCGGCTCCTGCAGGGATTCGAAACAAACGCGCACCGCGGACTTTTGACGGAGCAGTTTGCGATGGCAATCGAATAATTCCCTCTCCCCGCGGGAGAGGGTTAGGGAGAGGGGCGTTTTTGCCTTCGTATTAACAAACTCCCGCCCTATTCTCTTTTCATTTTCCGGTCTACAATCACCCTCCCATGGACATCCGCTACCGCATCACCGGAGGCAGCCCGTTGCAGGGGGAGGTGCACATCAGCGGCTCTAAAAATGCGGCGCTCCCGCTGATTGCGGCGAGTCTGCTTGCGGATGGTGAAACGGTTCTGACGAATGTTCCGCGGCTCCGTGACACCGAGATGATGCTTCAGATTCTCGAGTACCTCGGGGCTGAGACAACCTTTCAGGACGGCACTGTACGCATCCGGGCAAACAACATCCGCAGCCGCGCGATTCCGGGCGAATTTTCATCGAAGCTCCGTGCCTCCATCGTTCTTCTTGGCCCCCTTCTCTCCCGCTTCGGCGTCGTCGAGATGGCGTACCCCGGCGGGGACGTCATCGGCAAGCGGCCGGTGCACGCGCACATCATCGCGCTTGAGCAGATGGGTGCCGAGGATGCGAGTAACGAGCACATGCTCCATCTGCAGGGCACGCTCCATGCGGGGCACGTCATCCTCCCCGAGTTCTCCGTCACCGCGACCGAAAATGCCATCATGGCGGCGGCGCTGATCCCGGGCGAAACGCGCATCGATCTCGCGGCCGCGGAGCCGCACGTTCAGGAAGTCGCGCGCATGGTCCAGAAAATGGGAGCAGAAGTAGAAGGCATCGGCACCCATACGCTCATCATCCGCGGGCGCAAAGATCTCAAACCCACGACCCACGCCGTTCCCTTTGATTACCTTGAGGCAGGGACGATGGCAGTCGCGTCGCTTGTCACGCGCGGAAAAGTGCGGCTGCACGGTGTCGATTACGAACCACTCTTAAGCTTCCTCGACACCATCAAGCGCTACGGCGGTGTCTGGAAATTCGATCCCGCGGAGCGGACACTCTTCGTCGACGGAGAGCTTTCCTTCATGAACGCGATGCAGGTGCGTACCTCCATCCACCCCGGTTTCCCCACCGACCTGCAGGCCCCCATCGGCGTCGTGATGACGCAGGCGAAGGGCGTCTCGCGTCTCTTTGAGCGTCTCTATGAAGGACGTCTCGGCTACCTCTATGAACTCGAAAAAATGGGCGCACACGTTGAAATCCTCAACGCCCATCAGGCGCTCATCATCGGCCCGACCCCTCTTCGCGGCCGGATGGTTGCGAGTAACGATCTGCGTGCGGGGACAGCGATGGTCCTTGCGGCCCTCTGTGCGGAAGGGGAAACAACCGTCAACGACGTCCGCTACATCGAGCGCGGCTACGACCGGCTGGAAGAAAAACTCACAGCGCTCGGGGCGACGATGGAGAAGATTGAAGTCGAAGACGCCCGACCATAACGTTGCTCGTTGATTCGTTTCTCGTTTCCCGCTTTTTTCTAGCTGCAAAACGAGCAACGAGCCAACGAGCAACGAGCAACGATTCCGGATTGAAATCAAATTCTTTCCCCTCTACTCTATCATCCCATGTTGACCTTCACTCCCCTCACCGGCTCCGGCGTGCGCGTTGCAGGCGGACCGAAACCGGTTGCGATTTTTCCAAGCAAGCCCGCGGCTGCGGACGTGAATCTGCTGGTTTCCCCTGAGGAAGAATTCACGGAAGGCGTTGTGTCGTGGCCGGGTGAGTACGACATCGCCGGCATGACCGTGCGCGGCATCGGCCATCTCGATGGTCAGGAAGTGAGTTACCTTCTCGATGTCGACGGTGTGCGTTCAGCGTTCCCCGCGTCACCGTTGCAGGAGTGGAAAGATGAGGACATCGAACGTCTGGGCGATGTGCACATCCTCGTGCTGCCCGCAGAAAATCCGAAAGCGAGTCAGAAGCTCGTCGAGGATGTCGACCCGCGCATGCTCATTATCGTTGCCGGCAAAGAAATGCCGCGATTTGCTCCCTTCACGCCTCTTTCCATGCAGCCAGCCCAGATAACCATCTCTGATCCAGTTTATGGAACACAAATAATAAATGATCCAGTCATTCTTGAGATTATTAACACACCAGAATTAATTGATAATAGTGAATATCCGCTGTTAATGGCTGTGGGAAAATTGAGGAGAAATTTATCGCTTTGTATAGTATATAAACATATAGAAAAAGGGTTAAAAATTATTACTTTTTTCCCTGCCAAAAGAGGTAGATATGAA
>JACRIG010000090.1 GCA_016215715.1 Candidatus Peregrinibacteria bacterium
ATGCCGCTTTCTACCTCGACACTGCACACCGGAAATTCCCGAATATGCCCTACGACGGCAGCGACAGCCCCGCTGAATTCCAGAGCTACGGGGGGGCGGTCTTCGAACAAAAAAATCCGCAGTGGGTAAGTGCGGTCACTGCAACCACGGGTCAGGTAATGATGAAAAATAACCAGGTGATCAAGGCTCCGTATTTCCACAGTGACGACGGCCGCACACGATCACCGGAGGAAATCAGCGCAGGATGGAAAAATAATCTGCCGTTTCCGGAAATTTTCGCGAGCAAGCCCGATCCGTGGTGCAGAGGATTGCCGCTCGCAGGGCACGGGGTGGGAATGTCGGGGTGCGGGGCTCTGGGTCAGGCGAAAGAGGGAAAGACTGCGGAACAGATTCTGCAGTACTACTATCCGGGCACTCTGCTTCATCCTCTCGAGTAATTATTTCTTTTTTTGTTCGTAACGAGCAACCAGCAACGAGCCAACGAGCCAACGAGCAAACGAGCAAACGAGCAACGTTAGCGGCATGCCACCTGACTCACCTGCAATTCCTGTGCCGTGACAACGAGTGCGTCGTTCGATTCTTTGTAGAGCCGCGCGCTCACACTCACGAGTGATACGAGTGCGATGGAGGTGAGGAGGCCGATGGAGAGGGAGCGTGTAGCGGCGGACATACAATTGGTTGCTATCTACTTGTTGAAACGCTTGCGAGGGGAAAATGTTACAAAATCGAGTACCGAATGTATTCAATTTTCAGGTCAGGATCGGGAAAGGGCAGAATAGTGATATAAAATATACTTATTATAATAAAAGTCAAGCAATGGCCGGTCTGCCTTCTATCAATCAATAACAGGCTTTCTCTGAACCTTAAGCTCGCTCCGTTTGTGCTTTGCCCTGAGCATTTTCTCCTTCGATTTCCTGTTTCTCCGCTGTTTCTGTTTTCGTTTCTTAAAAATCTCCTGCTGCCGTTTCGATTGCTTCCCGCGGATCTGTTCTTCCAATTTCAGAAGGAGAAGCTTGTACGCGCTCAGTCGGTTTTTACTCTGCTCACGATGTCGCTGCACCCGAACGGTGGTACCGGTCGGAAGGTGAACGAGAAGGACCGTGCTGCTCGTCTTATTCATCTTCTGCCCGCCATGGCCCGAACCGCGGACGAACTGCTCATGAATATCCTGCGGTTTCACTCCCAGTCTGATTGCGAGCTGACTGAATGCCGGAGGAAGTGTGACGGGCCATTCCATCCGTTCCCACTCTACCGGATGCTCGGCGAAGCGGTACAATCAGGTTATGCCTCTGCCTCAGTCTGGTTCGGCACTCTCTGCGCACGCGCCCTTCAGCTTCATCCTCTTCGGGGCTTCCGGTCATCTGGCGCAGTTAAAAATCTATCCGGCGCTCTACGTCCTCGCGCTCAAGAAAAGACTCCCCACGAACTACGCGATCATCGGATTCGCGCGGACCGACATGACGGACGCTGCGTTCCGCGATCTCGTTTCTGTATCCATCCGCAAAGAGATGATCGAAGTGAATGAGAAGGTGCTCGCAGAAATGCTCGCGCATGTTCATTACCACAGCGGACAGTATGATGCGGAGAAGGATTATGCGGAGTTGAGTGAGAAACTAAGAAAAATCGAGAAGGGGACCGAGGGCACCAAAGGGACCAAGGGGGCCAAAGTAGAAAAATGGACACGCATCGCGTATCTGTCGGTTCCGCCGACGGTCTTTACGCCGATTCTCGACGGGCTCTGCGCTGCGCGCATTCATGATTCTGAAGATGCGGGAAATTTCCGCTGCATCATTGAAAAACCCGTCGGGCATGATCTCGCAAGCTTTGAACAATTACAAAAGAAGCTGCTTGCCTGCTTCAGTGAAAAAGAAATCTACCTGCTCGATCATTATCTGGGGAAGGAAGCGGTCCGGAACATCTACTATCTGCGGTTCGCGAACCCGGTTCTGGAGCGACTCTTTAAAAATACCCTGATCCATCACGTCGAAGTGACCGCGAGTGAACCGCACGGTATTGAGGAGCGCGCGGGGTACTTTGAACATACAGGAACGCTCCGCGACATGATCCAGTCGCACCTCCTCATGATGGTCTCGCTCCTCACGATGCGTCTCACAGAAGATATGGGGAGTCTGCGCTCACACCGGCTGACCGCACTGGAGCAGTTTTATCTTCCTCCCGCCAAAAACCTCGGTGACGTCATCCTGCAGGGGCAATACGCAGGCGGTGAAAATAAAAAGGGGAAGCTCGCTGCGTACCGGAGTGAGGCGCAGGTAGCGAAAGATTCACGGACAAACACCTTCGTCGCGATGAAGCTGCGCACCCGCATGTCCCGATGGGAGGGTGTGCCGTTTGTGATGCGCACCGGCAAGAGGCTTGATAAAAAAGAGACGCGTATATCGATCCAGTTTCAGGAACCGCATCCCGTCGGGCAGGGGAGTGGCCCCAATTGTCTCGACATCATCCTGCAGGGCGAAGCCGGCATGCGTCTGCACCTCCAGACGAAACTCGGCGGAAGTGAGCCGCAATTTCGTCCGCTCATTATGGAAGATCCGCTTGTCTGTGTGGGCGACTGTCTGCCGGAGCACGCGCTCCTGCTCCTCGAAGCAATCCACGGCAATCAACAATGGTTTCTCACCTTCGACGAAGTGCGAACTGCTTGGTTGCTCATCGACCCGCTCCAGAGCCATCTGGATGATCCGAAGACGCCGCTCCTGATGTATCCTGCCGGATCAAAGGGGCCGAAGGAGATGAACGAGTGGATTGAAAAGGATGGAATGAAATGGTTCTAAAAAAATGTAGAGACGCAAAATCTTGCGTCTCAGACTTTCCCGGAAAATATGGTCGCGCCTCTCACAATCATCGAAACCGACGACGCGCAATCCTTCTGCGAACGCGGAACAGAATGCATCGCATCGGTGATACGCAGTTCCATCACTGAGCGTAATCGCTGCCTCCTCGGACTCTCCGGCGGGAAAACTCCGGCACCGATCTACGAAGCGCTCGGGAAAGAAAAAGATATCGACTGGTCAAAGGTGTGGATCTTCCTTGTTGATGACCGGTATATTCGCAGCGATAGTCCGCACAGCAACCAGTTCCTGCTGCGCTCAACGCTCCTGCGTAATGCGCCGATTCCTGACTCACAGCTTCTGTTTCCGCAGACGAATCTTGAATATGAAGCATGTGTGACTGAGTACGATCAGGTGATTGGGGCTGCGCTTTCGAAGCAGGCTCCGGATCTGATCGTGCTTGGCATGGGAAATGACGGCCATATTGCTTCACTCTTCCCGCCGGTTCCTGACGAAGCTCATAGACCGAAAAATGTTATCGCAACGCAGACGGAGAAATTTGATATCCCGAAGCGCATCAGCGTCACGCTTCCGGTTCTCACCAAAGCGAAACAGGCGCTCTTCCTGCTGCAGGGAAAGGAAAAGAAACGTGTGTGGGAGGACATGATGGGGAGTGAAGAAGATGAGAAACGGTGGCCGGGGAAGGGGGTTTTGGAGAGGGTGGCGACGACTGTCCTTATGGCAGGGTAAATCTTCCGTAGCGGAAGTTCATGAATCTTCGCTACGGGGAGCAGAGGCAGCCTAACGCCGACGAAGCCTGAGACGTGCGCATCGCACGTCTCTACAGGACGAACTCTATGTTTCGATCTCCTTATAATGGCCAACCACCCGCCCCTCCGACACACAGATCACATCCAGCCGGTACGGCACATCCAGATTCCGCTGAGTGATCCACCTCTCGGCAGCACGCGCCATCGCGGTACGCTTGCCCCAGGTGATGTTGAGCTCCGGTGCATACTCACCGCTGTGCTCCCGTGCCTTTACCTCTACGAAGACCGTTATTTTTTCGTTCTGATCGAAAGCGAGGATATCGATTTCGTCTTTCTTACCGACATGAACATTTCGACCGAGGATTTTGTATCCCTCGCTTCGTAAATACCGGGCGGCGATATCCTCACCCTCCCGTCCTACAAGCAAATGCGGGGCCACAGGAGCAGCTGGGAAGAAAGGAAAATACATACGATTCCCACTATAAGGAAGTGAATCTGCATTAAATCCTAAAGGTGTACGATCGTCCATCCTATTTTCTCGACATGGAAAGGTGTACGAAAGTACACTAATCGCACATTTCCCTTCCCCTATGCTCACAAAATTGACCTCATTCGGCACTCTCGGCCTCTCCAGCGAACCGGTGACTTGTGAAGTTGGCTGTACATACGGCGACAACAAGATGTTCATCGTGGGCTTAGGCGACACTGCCGTGCAGGAGAGTAAACAACGGGTAAAAATTGCGCTCCGCAGTAGCGGTTACAAACGACCGGGCGGGCACATCATCACCGTCAACCTCGCGCCCGCAGATATAAAGAAGGTGGGGCCCCGGTATGATCTGCCGATTGCGCTCGGACTTCTGCTTGTCCATGACCTCATTGATGTCCCGCAGGAAAAACTAAAGGATATGGCATTCATCGGTGAGCTCGCGCTCGACGGGAGTCTGCGGCATATTTCCGGTGTCCTGTCGGCAGCCATTGCTTGTCAGAAATATGGGATCAAAACAATTGTGGTTCCGGAGGTGAACGGGCCGGAGGCAGCGCTCGTTCCCGGACTGAACGTCATTGCACCGAAGAATCTTCGTGAACTTGTCGATATTCTCCTCGGAGAAAGAGAAGTTGATGCGATTCCGCCGCCGGCTGCCCGCCCCTCAGTCATCGAATGGCCGGTGGATTTTGCGGATGTTCGCGGTCAGAATCACGCAAAGCGTGCATTGGAAATTGCCGCAGCGGGAGGCCATAATATCCTCCTGAGTGGCGCGCCGGGGTCGGGCAAAACGCTCCTCGCGCAGGCCCTGCGGACGATCCTGCCGCCACTCAGCAGAGAAGAATCGCTGGAAGTGACACAGATTTATTCCGTCGCAAATTTGCTCCCGAATGACACGCCGCTTTTACACACGAGACCGTTCCGGATGGTCCACCACACCGCGAGCGGCATCAGCATTGTCGGCGGCGGGCAGATCCCGGGGCCGGGAGAGATCAGTCTCGCACATAAGGGCGTTCTCTTTCTCGATGAACTCGCGGAATTTCCGGCGCAGGTATTAGAAGTACTCCGTCAGCCGCTGGAAGACCGACGGATCACGATCACCCGCGCGCAAGGGAGTGTCACCTTTCCCGCCGATTTTCTCCTCGTCGCCGCGATGAATCCGCCGGAGTATTCACCGGGGAGTGCGCAGAAAATTCACCGGAGAATTTCGGCACCGCTTCTCGATCGCATCGATCTCACGATCGACCTGCAACCCGTCCCGATTGAAGATCTGCAGCCGAAACATCCTCCGACCGGGGATCGCTCGGAAGTCATTCTGGAG
>JACRIG010000092.1 GCA_016215715.1 Candidatus Peregrinibacteria bacterium
CTCCCCCTTGATAAGGGGGAGTGCCCGTGTGATAGTTTCTCCCCTTGCAAAGGGGGAGTACTCCGCACGAAGCTGCGGAGGGAGGGGGTCCTCCACTATTTTATGTTACCTTTATGAACCAAAACCGTATTGCATAGCGATTGCATCTCACATGTTATAATAACGATGCAAAATCAAAATTTAACACCTTTATTTATGAAAAAGATGTTCACCTATGCCCTGTCGGTCATTGGAATTCTTTTGCTGGCCAATGCCGCCTCGGCGGACACCTTCATCGACATTCCGTCCACGCAAACCAACCGGGATGCGATTGAGTACCTGAAAACGAAGAATGTGATCCAAGGGTACGAGGACAGCACGTTCAAACCGGATAACCGCATCAATCGGGCCGAATTCGTGAAAATTGTGGTGGCGAGCCAAGTGGCGAACCCCACGGGCAGCGATTGCTTCACGGATGTGGGCAAGGAGTGGTTCGCCAAATATGTGTGTCACGCGAAACGTCTCGGGTACATCAAAGGGTACGACGACGGTTCATTCAAGCCGGGCGAATTCATCAACTTTGCCGAGGCGAGCAAGATCGTTTCGAACGCATTGGGGGTGAAGGCGGATGCGACCGGAACGAACCAGGAATGGTTCGCGGGCTTCACAAATGGGTTAGCCAAAAAAAACGCCATCCCGTCGACCGTGCAATTTTTCGACAAGGATTTGTCGCGCGGGGAAATGGCGGAAATGATCTGGCGCCTGAAGGCCAACAAAACCGACAAGGTCTCGCAGACATACGAAGGGCTCACGAGCCCCTTTCCGTCGGTCGGATCCTGCGTGGGGCTGAAGGAAAAATTCGACGAATTCCAGAGCCGCCAATCGTATCCCTATTATCGCGGGGGGATCATGATGGATGTCATGTCGGCCCCCACGGCCTCGCCCCAGGCGAAAATGGCGGAGCCTCCGATGGGTGCGGGGATGGCGGCGGAGTCGGCCTCAAACGCAGGAGCCGCCGACTATTCGCAAACCAACATCCAGGTGGCGGGGGTGGACGAGGCGGACATCATCAAAAATGATGGAAAATACATTTACATGGTCAAAACGGATTCGGTTCGGATTTTCGAGGCCTTTCCCGCCAAGAATATGCAACAGGTGAGTGTGGTGCGCTTTGGAAGCACGGGATTCACCCCCCAGGAGATGTTTGTCGACGGAAACAGGCTGGTGGTGGTGGGTCAAGTGTACCAAAATTATTATTATCCGATGCCGTTGCTCGAGGGGATTGGAAAAATGATCATGCCCCCTCGCCCGTTTCAAGGGCCGAAAACCAAGGTGTATCAATTCGATATCACCGATCGGAAGAATCCCAAGCAAATTCGCGCGCTGACGTTCGACGGCAATTACAACACCTCGAGGCGCATTGGCGAAAAAATGGTGCTGGTGCTCAACGATTACCCGAACTATTGGATGATGGATAAAGTGGAAAACGGCGATCAGCTGTTGCCCAGCTTTCAGGATGGGGACAAGGCCGAGGAGCCCATGGCGAAATGCGCCGACATCCACTACTTTCCGGGATACGCCCAACCCAACTATTTGATCGTAGCTTCGATCCCGTTGGGAAGCGCGAGCGCCGACGTGGAAAGGGAAGTCATGCTGGGCTCGAGCGACAACGTGTACTCATCGGTCGACAACCTGTATGTGGCCACCAGCCAAGTGAACTACGCAAACGTGACGGACTGGGACTGGAGGCGCGACCACACGGACACGCAAATTTTCCGATTCTCCATCGAGGGGGGCAATGTCGCCTTCCGGGGCCGTGGAGCCGTGCCGGGACGAATCCTGAATCAGTTCTCGATGGACGAAAGCGGCAGCACCTTCCGCATCGCCACCACCATCGACTCCTGGGATTCCGAGAAGCCTTCGGGGAACAACGTGTACGTGCTGGATCGCGCGAACATGGAGGTGAAGGGGAAAATAGAAGAGATAGCGCCAGGTGAAAAAATCTATTCCACCCGCTTCATGGGGGATCGGTTGTATATGGTCACGTTCCAACGGGTCGACCCCCTGTTTGTGATCGGTCTTGAGGATCCGGCCAATCCCAAAATTTTGGGCAAATTGAAGATTCCGGGGTTCAGCGACTACCTGCACCCCTACGACAAAACCCACATCATCGGATTCGGAAAGGAGACCGAGGAAACCAAGGAGGGGAATGTGAGATTGCAGGGTTTCAAAATGGCGCTGTTCGATGTGTCCGACGTTGCGAATCCGGTCCAGCAATTCTCCGAGAATATCGGCGACATGGGCACATCGTCGGACCTTCTCTACAACCACAAAGCCCTGCTGTTC
>JACRIG010000091.1 GCA_016215715.1 Candidatus Peregrinibacteria bacterium
GACGACACGTATCTTGGTCTCTCCATATTCCTTCGTCTTTGCGGGAGCGACGGTACCGCCGAGCGCATGCGCGACCCACTGATGGCCGTAGCAGAGTCCGAGTACGGGAATACCCAGAGCCAGAATCTTCGGATTCGCCTGCGGACTCCCCTTCCCGTACACACTCTGCGGGCCACCAGAAAGAATGATGCCCGCGGCACCTTTCAATTCTTCGGGATCAATTTCGGGTTCGCGGATTTCCGAATACGCGCCGAGCCTCCGGATGCGGCTGCCGATCAGGTGCGCGTACTGGCCCCCAAAGTCCAGAATGACGATCCTTCGATCATGCTCAGGACCAGTGGAACCTTTGTGCACCATGGAGAGAGGGTACCGGATCACATCAGATTTGACAAAAATAGAATTTATTTAAACGAAGTGGTACTGTTTTGGTATGAATGATAATGAGTTGATGTTCCGGACATGGGAGGCGGCAAAAGATTTTAAAAGAAATATATCTTTGCCAATTTTGACATCGGCACTCGAGATACACAGCATCGATGATGTATGCGCGGATTTACAGGAGCAGTTTCTTATCTTTCACGAATGTGCAGGCAAACTTGAAACAGAGTCTCTGCTGCCGCATTACCGGAGGGCAATCTCCGGAAATTTTTTCCACGCTCTTGAGCGCGTTTACCTGTACAAAGATCGCTACCGGCAATTACTGACTCCATACGCACACAATCAATCGGATTATGAAAAGCTGGAATTGATCGTAAGGATTTGTTCCTATGGACGCGGCCGATGCTGTGCCTTAATCACGCATCTACGCGCACATTCGCCAGAGATTGCTGCATGACTATCGCCATAAGTATCCAAACGCTGTACGCCACCGCGGCGTCTTCCCATGCATGAAGAAAGAGCGCAGCCACCGAGAGTCCGAGAAATGTCAGAGTAAGGAACTTATGCAATGGTGAAAACGAGAAACGAGAAACGAGCCAACGAGCAACGAATCCTATGAAGATCAAATAGAGAAGAAAACCTGCTATCCCCAGCTCCACCCCGATTTGCAGATACCAGTTCTCCGGCAGTACAGGACAATTGCAGGTTTTTCCGGCCGGCTGAACCTGTGTTTTCCCGGTGAAGACGCAAAGATCAGGATTGCTTTTCGCCCATGAGGGATCGTCACCGGTTTCGAGGAAGACGCAGGCATCATGTGTCCGGTTCGTCGCAGGGCCGGCCGTACCGAGGCCTTTCCCTAGGGGGAAATCGCGCATCATTTGAATCGCCTGCAGCGGCCGTTCGAAGTGCCCGCGATCGCTGCCGAGCCGAAGGAAAATATCCGAATTGGACTGCAGCAGCATCACGAATCCGACACCACAGGCCGCGATGAGGGGTACGATTATTTTCATGAATGTTTTTGGCGGCAGTTGCCCGGGTGTCGCGATGAAAATTATGAACGCACCGATCCACGCCGCGCGCGAGAAGGTGAGGAGAAGCGCTGCTGCGATAAGCAATGCAGAAATGAGATATCTGTAATTCGTGCATCTTGTGCGGACAACCGCAATCATGGCGATGGCCCACGGAATCAGGAGCCACAATCCGAACTGATTCGGTCCACTGAACGTGCTCTGAATGCGCCGGACAGCCGACCCTCCGATCTGCTGGAATGCCGCGAGCGGACCGTTGGCGAGGTAGATCGAATGCGCGTCGCTGTAGCCAAGGTTCACAAAGAACGACATCGGGAGGAAAAATGTCAGGATGCCGTAGAGCGCAACGATGCATCCGACGATAAGAAGCAGAAGCGGCACGCGATTTTTAAAATCATCGGACCATGGAACGCGGCGTAGAACGAGGAAAGCGACAAGCGGAATGAAATCGTATTTGAAACCGAGAATGTAATGCGAAAGCGAGGATGGACGCCCGGTCAGAAGAAGCGTGATGCTGAGCACAAGAAGCGCGAGGATCAATGCATCGATCCAGTCCCATTTGAACAGCGATGAATGATGAGTGATGAGCGATGAATGTACGATCTCCAAAAAGGCACTCAATAGGATCATCCCCAGGATCACTTCCTTCCATCCTGCAAGCATCGCCGTCGGCGCATGCCCAGGCCCGAGCATTAGCTTCGTCCCCGTCGTCACCAAAAGCGCGTGGAATGGAAGAAGAGAGAGAAGAGCCAGAGTCGAAAATTCACGAAGGCGCTGCACAGAACTCTTAGAATAGCGCATTCCCACGGTTGCATCCTAAATCCTACCATATATCGATATATCGATATATTGGTGGTTCCATGAAAAACTGTTAGGATACAGCCATGAGTAAAGTGGATTTCCGACGACTCTCAGAGAATGAACGACAGGAAGCCTGGCAATTTTTTGAGCGGATGCTGAGTGATTTGCAAACATCTACAGCAATCGGGGCCTTTCTGGCTGACATGCTCACTCCGAGTGAGCGCGTGATGCTAGGGCGCAGGGTTCGCATTGCACAACTGCTTCTAGCCGGATTCTCTCAGGACGAAATCTGTAAGAAGCTCA
>JACRIG010000094.1 GCA_016215715.1 Candidatus Peregrinibacteria bacterium
GGAGCACAGCGATCTCCGGATACTGCAGGAGGAATGCATTGGTCTCTGCATTGATTTCTTGATCCGTTAATTCTTCATCCGCTTCCTTTTGAGGAATCAGAATCTTGTCGTTACGATGCGACTTCAGGTAATTCCGCATCGTTGCGAGATCCGGATGAGAGGGGAATTGCTCGGCAAGTACACCGATGAGGCGCTCGGCGTCGTACCAATCTTTTGCGTCGAATGCGTGATGAACGTCTCCACAGAGGCGGGGCGCATCCTTTCCTTCCGGATGGAGCCGTGCTTTGAGCATGTCCACGTACACTCTGCGCTGGGGATATTCCTTCTGCAGGAAATCCTCGGGCGTACAGGGTGTGAATCCGCGCGGAAGGCCCGTCTTTTTCAGCTCAGTGTGCAGTGCATCGTAGCTCTCCCGCGCTTCCTTCCAGTTTTTCCGGAAGGGGACGACGATGTCGCGGAAGTACGTACGTGCGTCGTCGAGCGATTTGCCGGTGAATGCACGCTTCATCCACGCGCCGATCTTGTTTCGTGCCATCCATCCGTTGTCCGCCGCTTCGCGCAGGAATCCGCGCACCACTCCATAGAATTTGCTGCCTTCCGTCTCCGCTCCGGGGCGTTTCTTCCAGCTCTTCTTCCTGTTTTTGAGCGCCTTGAGCGCCGTCGTGACGAGTGTGCGTCGCGCAGGGAATTTTGCATTTTTGAATTCTGCAGTCTCGAGCGCTGCGAGTGAAGGCAGATCGCGGCCCGTGACGCCGAGTGCCGCCGCCTGCGCCTGCACTTCGCACAGATCGCTACGGAGTTTCTTCCAGTCCTCACGCAGCTTCGGCAATTTGCTCCCGAGGAATTCGGTGATTGAGCGCCGCGCCTCCGTCCAGTCTTTGGCGTTCTTGCGCTTCTTCAGACGGGCGCGCCACCGTTCCATGCTTGCGGCGGACATATCATCTCCCTTGGCGCTGATCACTTCCTTCATCACGCGTGACCCGAGCGCGGCCGTCTCGCGGACGAAGTTGCGTGCATGATCAAGCATCTTCGGCACCTCGCGCATCTCCTCCGCATGAGTTTTGAAGTGTGCCTGATCGAGTGCGCTGTCGGAGAGTCCAGCCATGAAATCTTTCAGATCCTTCATCACCATGACGCTTTCCTTATCCGCGACGGCACCGGCGAGGACATCGAAACACTGATTGCGGACCCTGCTGCGCATTGCCGCCTGTTCGGATCTGATCTCGCCTTCAGAGTCCCGGACATCATCAAAATCCTCACGCTGTCGGGCTGAGGAAATGGGCCGTTTGTTGACGGTTGTTGGCGTCATCGACTGTGCAGTCTGAAGGAGGAATCCATGAGAGGCAAGTGTCTTACTCCACAATCTGTTGTGTGTCGTACATGTGTGAAACACTACCCGTTCCCCCTCTCCCCATTTTCTTTCCCCTCCCCCCGAGAGGGAGGGCCAGGGAGGGGGGGCTACGTGTCCGCGGGCGGCCCCTCATCCCAACCTTCTCCCTATGGGAGAAGGAGTTTTGTGCTATCCTCCCCCCGTATGATCCTCTCCGACCGTGACATCAAAGCTGCCATCGCCTCGGGACGCGTGAAAATCGAGAGCGACCAGCCCGAAATGTTCTG
The DNA here is from genome assembly GCA_016215715.1 of Candidatus Peregrinibacteria bacterium. GTDB lineage: Bacteria > Patescibacteriota > Gracilibacteria > Peribacterales > Peribacteraceae > JACRIG01. The sequence continues at coordinate 1,618 of JACRIG010000094.1, forward strand.
GCACATTCATGCCAGCAGCATGGATCTGCGGCTCGGGAACGTTTTCAAGCTGTATGACCACAGCAAATTCGCGATCCTCGACCCCAAGCGTCCGGAAACCTTTCAGGGCAACATGCGGACGATCAATGTTCCCGAAGGCGAGCCCTTCATCGTCCAGCCGGGGGAATTCATCCTTGGTGTTACGAAGGAAAGCATCACCGTCCCCGATGATCTCGTCGTCCGTGTAGAGGGACGGAGCAGCTTAGGAAGACTCGGTATCATCGTGCACTCCACCGCAGGCTTCGTCGACCCCGGCTTCTCCGGAACCATCACCCTTGAAATCAGTAACCTCAACCGTATGCCCGTCGCCCTCTACCCCGGCATGCGCGTCTGCCAGCTCGCATTTGAAATGATGACGAGCCCCGCCGAAACTCCGTACAACGCAAAGCCGGGAAGTAAGTATCAGGGGCAGATTTTGCCGGAGGAAAGCAGACTCACGAACGATGCGGAGTTTGTGAGGTCGGGTGGAGGGGTGATGTAAAAAAACCAAAAGCCAGAAGCCAAATGCCAAGAAAATTAGAAGGTCGAAGTTTTTTACTTCAGCTTTCATCTTTGTTCTTTCTTGGGTTTTGGCTTTTGGTATTTGGCATTTCCGCATACAATTTGCACGCTCTGGACGATTAGCTCAGCTGGTTAGAGCGTGCGATTCACATTCGCAAGGTCACTGGTTCGAACCCAGTATCGTCCACCAGAATTTGACAGATAATATATCTATTATATTATAAAATCATGTCAGCTCATCCGCTTCCAGAGGAACCAATGAACGATTTGCTTCGTCGTCTTGGTGCGGATCCCGATAATCCGCCGCCGAAGCCTGAGAATATGAACATCGATGTCGGTAGCGTAAGCAGTACCGACCTCATTCGCGGTCCTGTGACGATGACGATTTGCAATCGCGAGCGGTGCGTGACGTTCAAACTCATGAACATCGACGCTGACGCCGCTCTGGATGCAGAACGAATAGCGATTGAACGGAAAATGACAACAACCGCACAGATGATTGAGCTGCTGCAATTTTTGAGTGCATCAAAGGAAGAGTCATATTGAGGCGACTGTTCCGCGTCCTGTCTCCGGAGTACGATTCAGCAGATGGACCCCAAGCGCACGCTCTACACCGACAACGATCTTTTGGTTGTGAACAAACTGGCGGGGGAGCTGGTGGTCGCGGCCGAGAAACTGACGGCGGCGGATCGGGGGAATCTTCCGCTCTATGATTTTTTGCACAAAGATAATCCGGGACTGCGCGTCGTGCATCGTCTCGACTTCGGAACGTCGGGCGTGATTGTGTTCGCACGGAAGGCGGAGGTAGTGAAGAAGATCCGCGATTCAAAATTTGAAGGATGGAAGAAGTGCTACCGCATGATCGTGCACGGCAAATTGGAGGCAAAAACGGGCACGATCACCAAAGCCCTCCCCGCGCGCACGCACGACGTGATGGTTGAGGCGGTGACGCACTATCGCGTCCTCGCGGTGCTCGGCGACTACAGTTTCGTCGAGACGCAGATTGATACCGGCCGCAAGCATCAGATCCGTCAGCACATGGCGGGCATCCATCATCCCCTCGTTCTCGATCCTCTCTACGGCGACCCGCGCCGCGACCGGCCCTTTAAGAAGAAGTTCAGGTACCGCAAATTTTTCCTCCATGCCTTCAGTCTCGATTTCCCGCATCCGGTGACGGGGAAAATGATTCATGTCGAGGCACCGCTGCCGAAGGCCTTCGATGAGGCGCTTCAGAAGTTGCGGTCGCGGAAGTAGAGGCGTGGTACACTCGTGCCATGCGCTCCCTATCGGGCATCCAGCCATCGGGACAGTTACATCTTGGTAATTACCTCGGGTATGTGCGGCCAAATATTGAACGACACAAGACGGTCGACATCGGTTTCATCATGATTGCTGATTTGCATGCACTCACGACGGTGCAGGATCCGGAGAAATTAAAAGCGAACATCAACGACATGATGCTCGATCTGCTCTGCTGCGGATTTGATTTCTCTAAGACCGTCATTTTCCGCCAGTCACTCATTCCCGAACACGCTGAACTCATGTGGATCCTTGCGACCGTTTCACCGATGGGACTTCTGGAGCGTGCGGTCAGTTACAAGGAAAAAGTGGAGAGGGGTATCGGGGGTTCAGTCGGCCTCTTTGCGTACCCTGTCCTGCAGACGGCCGATATCGTTCTCTACGAGGTCAATAAAGTGCCGGTAGGGAAAGATCAGCAGCAGCATGTAGAAATCGCACGCGACATTGCGATCAAATTTAACAATACGTACGGCGACATTCTCATTGTGCCGGAAGGGGAGGTGCAGAAAGAAGTTGCCGTTGTTCCCGGCACTGACGGCCAGAAGATGAGTAAGAGCTATGGAAATACCATCACGCTCTTTGGTCCGGAAGCTGACATAAAGAAAGCGATCATGGGGATCAAGACAGATTCATAGGGTGCGTTCGATCCCAAAGACCCCGATACCTGCACCGTGTACCAGATCCACAAACTTCTTCTTACGAAGGAGGAAGCAAAGGCACTCGCGGATGACTATCGGTCTGGCCTGTCGTACGGGGACGCGAAGAAAAAACTGCTGACTGCGTTTCTGGATCACTTCGGGCCGATGCGCGCGAAGCGTGCGGAGCTGGCGAAGAAGCCCGCAGAAGCTGAGGCGATGCTCATGGAGGGTGCAAAGAAAGCGTCCGGCATTGCCTCCAAAACCATGGAACGGGTCCGCAAAGCGGTCGGATTGCGGTAAAAGGGGTGAAATGCTATAATAACGGGGTACACAAACATCCTATGAAAAACCACGTTTACAGTCTCAGTTTGGTCGCGATTGCGTCATTCATTGCGCTGCCGCTCAGTCTTCTGATGCAGCTGGGGGCGTTTCAGTCCGCGCATCTGACTGGCAGTGTCACGGGTACGTCCGCAGTGAAAAATGTGCGGGAGACGGCGCGTAACTACCGCGCGACGATGATTCAGGAGACGATCCGGTATCAGCAAGTCCGCGAGAAGTGCAGCGATCGTTTCCGGGTCGACCCGACATTTGTCTGTCCCGACTTCAATGATCGCAGCGCTATCCGTGCGTTCCTGCTGAGTCCCGAGACGGTCGCTGCGACGCATGCAGCCGCAACTGAGGATGAAGAAGTCACTCTCGCGTACGACGGACTTGCCGATGATGACAAGAGCCGCATGACGCGTTACCTGAATGCGGGTACGTGTCCGGACAGTCTGAAGCAGTACACTGCCGGATTCTACGATCTCTGCAAAAAGATGCTCACGACCACCATGACGCGCGGCGAGCGCAGGCACATTCCGCAGATGATGGAAATACAGCGAAAGGTGAAGATGACGGTCGAACAGCGCCGTCTGGAGAGACTGGCGAAACAGAAGGGAAAGTAAATAACCACTATGCAATTTCCCGTAGCGGGGAGCACGTACTCCCCGCTACGGTATTTCCGTGAGAGAGAAGATCATCCTCGCCTCGGCCAGCCCCCAACGAAAACGCCTGCTTGAATCGCTCGGTATTTCCTTTGACGTCTTTCCAAGCACATTCGACGAAGATGGGCACCCGGTGCGTGAACCAATGAAGCGCGCGCAGATTCTTGCGGAGAAGAAGGCGGAGCATGTTCGTCAGGCTCATCCCGATGCATGGATCATCGGCTGCGATACGCTCGTTGTAGCGTCCACCGGCGCACTTCTGGAGAAACCGCACGATCGGCAGGAGGCAGCGGAAATGCTCCGGCTCCAGAGCGGGGGAGTATCCATCGTTCATTCAGGATTATGTTTACTTTCCCCGCGCGGTGAATCCTTCACCGGACTCTCGAGCTCAAAAGTTACATTTAAGAAACTGAGTGATGAAGAAGTGGAATGGTGGATGGAGACCGGACTCTGGAAAGACCGCAGCGGCGCGTTTCAGATCGATGGGTTGGGGCAACTGATGATCGAGCGGATCGACGGGGACTGGACGGGGGTTGTGGGGTTGCCGGTTTTTTTGCTGGGGGAACTGGCGAAGGAGGCGGGACTGAGGCTTATGAGTGAAAAATAAACCCTTTCAGTTCCTCAAAAATCACCTTTGTCGATGCAACGCCGTCGACTCCTTTGCGTACATCGTCCTTATCCCGCAGACGAAATTCTGCTTTTCCTCCGGCTTCTTCGACGATCAGACTGCCGGGGGCGATGTCCCAGAGGCCGACGCGTTCGTAGTAGATGCCGTCGTTTAAGCCCTCTGCAATCGCGGTCAATTCACATGCCGCGCAACCGTAGTTGTGCAGGCTTGCGCACTGAACGATGGGGACATGCAGCTCCCCGCCACATTCCTTTGCTCTACTGTTCAGATTCGTTGAGAGAATGGCATCGTTCATGTCGCGGGTTTTACGAACCTGCAGCCGCTCTCCGTCCCGGAATGCGCCCCCACCAAGTTTCGCGCTATAGATCTGCTGACGCATCGGGAGCGCGATCACCCCGATGACCGGTTTTCCGTTTTCCAGCAGCGCGATCATCGAACCGAAGTTCGGAGAGGCGTGAATGAAGTTTGTTGTTCCATCCAGAGGATCGATGACCCATGTGAAAGGGGACTTTGCGTCACCGAAGCTGTCCGCACCCTCCTCTTCGCCGATGAA
>JACRIG010000007.1 GCA_016215715.1 Candidatus Peregrinibacteria bacterium
ACGGTGATGGTGTATCGGACGTGTCCGCCGGGGATTACTTCCCCGCGGTCGGCGGTCTTGCGCAGGAGCACCGCAGTCGCCGGTGCCACCGGCGCGACGTACCCCGTCAGGTAGGTCGGGCGGTTATTCTTATTTCCGATGGAGTAGAGCGCGACGGTCGTCGAGACGCCGTCTTTGATGCCGTCCGTAAAGGCACTCGCGAGCAACTGCTTGCCGATGGGGGCATCGGAGCGGACGCGCGTGACGTAGGTGAGAGTGCGCTGTCCCTTGGGCGCGATCTGCATGTTCCTCCAGTGGACGGTCTTCCCGTCCCAGAAGCCACCCTCCGTGACGCTGACGAATTCACCGTAGATCGGCATCGAGGCGTCGATGGCGGCGGCTGTTGCCAGCTGATTCGTCGGATTATTCACGACAATCGTGTAGGTGATGAGATCACCGGGACGTGCCTGTGACTTGTCGGCGGAGAGAGAGAGGTTGAGAACCCCCGGGACGAAGCCGGTGTAGACAACGGTATTATCGCTTGCAGTAGCGCTTCCAACGAGTGCCCGTGTGAAGATCGGGTAGTAGTTGCGGCGGCGCGGGACGTGGGTCGTGAAGGTGAATCGCTTTGCCTCACCCGGAGCGAAGGTCACGTTGTTCCAGATCAGCTTGTGTCCGTCGTACGTTGCGCCATTGGGGACCGCAAGCAGGTTGATGGTCTGGGGGATGAGTGCCTGCACCATCGTCCGGCGCGTCTCGCCGGTGAGGTTGCGCGCTTCGATGACGTAGGTCAGGTTCGTTTCGGACGCAACGTACGCCTGCCCGTCGCTGATCGAAACACCGAACGGCTGGGTCAGCGAATAGGCATCGATCGGCGTCACCGCGGTCGTATCGGTTGAGCGCGAGAGATCGGACGTCACTTCGGCGACGATGAGGGTTCCCGGAGTAGTAGTGGTTTTCACTCTCGCCTGCACCGTGAGTTTCTTGCTGACGTTGTAGGCCAGCGTGACATTGTCCCACCGGACGAATTCACCCTGAATGATTCCGCCGTTTTCGGCGGAGACGATGTCAACGTAGGACGGAATATGGAGGATGACGCTCACGTCCCTGTACTCCTCGCGCTGCTGGACGATGGAGATGACGTAGATGGAACTGTCACCGGCGCGGATGGTGTCGCGTCCGTCGGTGATGCTGAGGAATGTCGCCGTGGGGCCTGTCCCCTCGTAGATGTCGTCGACGGAAATGCAGCCCGGATCCTGCGGAAAGTCGAATCGTCCGTCGTTATTGTTATCCACTCCGTCGCTGCACTGCGAATGGTTCGCAGCGGCATTCTGTACGATCAGAAGGACCGGCGTGAGGCCGCTGAGGGCGAGGAACAGTGCAGAGAATGCTGCAACTCTAAGCCGTAGAGACGGGGAGACTGTACGCATGGGCGTCAGGGGTAAAAAAAGAATGGAGATACTTATAACATTTAGATAGAGTATTGGCAAGGGGCATTCTTGGTTCAAATTCTTCCGATATTGGCATTTTTATGGATTCTATGCCTGAACAGCAGGGCAAAGACGATACGACCAACCGTAGCAACGATTCCTGCATCGTTGCTACGGGGATTGCTTCGGATATTTTTAGAGTCCCGCCGCCTTTACCACCGGCTCCGGATGGTTGCCGGAGGGGTCGGTGTGGCCCGCTCCGGGGAGTTCGCCGACGGCTTTCAGTCCATCGCGCACGGTTGTCCACGAGGCGCCCGGATTCGACTTCACGTAGAGAGCTGCGGCTCCGGCGATGTGCGGGGAGGCCATGCTCGTTCCGCTGATGGTGCTATACCCGCCGTTCTTCCATGTGGAATAGATGTTCACACCGGGGGCACCGATATCGACCACGGAACCGAAGTTACTGAAGCTCGCGAAGGTATCGTCCGCTCCGTAGGCGGTTGCGGCACCGAGGCCGCCGGAGAGGCCGTCGCTGTCGGCAAGTGCGGAGACGGTGATGACCGTGTCATCGTAGGCTGCGGGAACGGACAGAGCCGCATTGACGCCGCTGTTTCCGGCGGCAACGACATACGTCACCCCTGCTACCGTGGACCGGCAGATGGCCTTGTGGAGCGCGTCGCTATTCGAGTTGCCGCAGTTATTGTCGCTCGACCCGCCTCCGCCGAGGCTCATATTGGCTACTTTAATGTTGTACTTCACGGCGTTCGCCGTCACCCAGTCGATGCCGCAGATGACTGAAGACCACGTCCCGCTGCCCTGCGCATTGAGCACTTTCACCGCAATCAGATTCGAGAGCGGGGCAACGCCGACAACACCGATGCCGTTGTCGCGCGCGGCGATGGTTCCTGCGACGTGGCTCCCATGGCCATTGTCATCATTCGGGCTTGCGTTCCTCTTTTTCGTCACGCAGTTCGCGCCGCTGATGACGCTGCCGAGGTCCGGATGCGTGAGATTGATGCCCGTGTCGATGACGGCGACACCGATGCCGCTTCCTTTATTAGTGAGGTTCAGTTCCGCATCGGTGCGGTTGATGCCCGTCGGGAGCGTCTGCGCCTGTGCGGAAACGTCGCCGCTGTTTTTTCCGAGCATGCTTACTTCGTAGTCGGGGCTGACCATCGCCACATGGGGGTTCTTCTGAAGATCGGCGAGATCGCTGTCCGACAGACTGATCGCCATGCCCTTCAGTGCGTTCTTATAAAGATGCAGGAGTTGACCTTTGTGCCTGCGCGGTAGTTCATCCGCGAGCTGATCGACGTTCGCATCATCTTTGAAAACGACGATGTACTGGCCGGGGACTTTCTTCCCCTGTCCGTGTTCGCTGCCGTTCCCCCCTGCAGCAGCCTGGGAGAGGAGTGGAAGAGCGAGGGCAAGGAGTGCGAGAACGGACGGAACGCGGCGCAGCAGCATAGAATGGGGTGAAGAAAGTGAGACGAAGCAATCCTAGGGGCGTCGCAATCCTTTGACAACGAATTTCAGACGAATTTCAGTGGACGCAGCAGAGATCCACGCTGCGGTGCAGCGTTCCTGCGATGCGCGTCGCCTGTCCGTTTGCTACAGTGCGCCTGCTTATGAAAATTGTGCACACCTTCTTTTCTTTCGCTCTGCTTCTCCTCGCAGCGTGTTCCGCGTCTTCTGAGTTGAAGCAGGACTCCGCCCCGATGGACGCCGTTGAGGGTATGGAAACTGCGTTCTTCGCGTCGAACGACGGAGCGTCCGGTGCGCTCTTCGTTGACCCCGCTACAGTGAAAGAGGAACGCATGCGTTTTCAGGAGACGCTCAAAGCATGGGGACGAACGACGGGAGGAAAGCGTTCCCTGTACCAGCAGCACATCGGCATCATCGGCGCCAACGGCGTTCTCGACGGCATCGAGGCGCTGTGGCCGAAGTGTCACAGCGAAGCGCACGACTTGGGGAAGATCATCTATGCCGGTGTGCGTGATATCGGCACGGCGCTGCGCGTCTGCCGCGACGGCTGCTACTCGGGCTGCATGCACGGGGTTCTGATGGAGGCCTTCGCCGGTGCGCGGGATGCGGACGATCCGGAGGGTCACATCGATGTGACGGTGGTGAAGGAAATGATGGACGATATCTGCTCGGACAATACAACGATGACCAGTGCGTATTCCCCCGGCGATTGCGCGCACGCGACCGGTCATGCGCTGATGGTTCTCGCGGATTACGATGTGGCGGAGGCGGTCGGGTGGTGTGATGCGTTCGACGGTACGCACATGCGCTACTACTGCGCGACGGGTGCGTACATGGAGTACGTGACGGAACACGATGGTGATGATGTGAAGGCGAAAAAGAACACGCTCTATCCCTGCGACACCAACAGGTACCCCGCGGCGTGTATGCGGTACAAAATGGTTCACGTGGTTGCCCGTCTCATCCGGAAAAAGACGGATGTGCCGAAGATGGCGAAGGCCTGCCATGCGCTCGGAGATCCGTTCCGTCTGGGCTGCATGCACGGCATGGGGAACGGGTTCATGGGTCTCATCGCATCGGGCAAGATTGCGCTCTCTGCCGTTTGTACGGGCGAAGCTGATGAACAGGCCGCCTGCATCGACGGTGCCATGGAGCGGATGGCGAAGTATCATCCGGAGCGTGCGCAGGAAGTATGCGGAAGCCTTAAAGGGGATTCTGTGAATCGAAGAATCTGCGAACAAGCGACCGAGAGGGGAATGTACGATATGAAGAAAGATCTGACACCCTATCTTTGAGAGAAAAATATTTCAGTGAAAAATTCGTTGAATCGTCTTTTACGAGCTATTCCTGTGATCAGCTCACTTGACTTGCAAAAATTCACCAGTATGATTTTTTCGTTATTTCTCCCCCCCGACGTATGGCTTCTGCCACCATACAGTTTGGCCGCGTCCGCGGTCTTTTTGCGCGTTCGAGCGTTGCTCTTTTGGTGCTGCACTCAGCGGTCGGTCCGCTTGCCGCGGTGATACCGGTGTTTGCGCCGCATGCGTTTGCGGTATCAAACATTTTTTCCGACGGATTCGGGACAGGCGAAGACGACGATACCTTCGACGAAAGTCCGGCATGGACTGAAGATGAAGCGGGTGCAGAAAAAAGGGAAGCAACCAGCGGCAATGACAGTGCAAGTCCGGACGGCGGGAGGTTTGCTGTCATGTTCGGGAATAACGGCTACATCTGTACGACAATTGATGCGACCGGTTACAACGATGTCGAGCTGTCATACTACTGGCGGGGTGATTCCGATGCGGGAGGCTCATCTGACAACGCTATCGTCGAAGTGAAATCTGCGAGCGGCAATGGTTGTGATAACAGTTCAGGCTGGACGACGTTGCAGGACCATGATATGCGGACTGATAGTTCGTGGTCCACTCAGGGTGCGTTCACGAACGCGGCATTCAATAATACCTCTTTCTTGCTTCGCTTTAGAACGTCAACCAATGCCAGCGATGAGCACTTCCGTGTGGATGGAGTTCTCGTAACGGGGACTCCTACAACCGGCACGATTGTCATCGTCAAAAACGCCGTTCCGGACGATGCGCAGGATTTTGCATTCACGAGCGATGTCCCAGGTAACACGAGCTTCACGCTCGATGACGATGGCGAGGGCGGCAGTGCGACGTCCAACACGAAGACGATGAGCAGCGTGACGGCCGGCACCTACGCCGTTTCCGAAGGAGCCGTCACGGGCTGGACCCAGACGAGCGCAACGTGTTCGGATGGGAGTCCGGTGACCGCTATCGTGCTGAGTGCGGGGGAGACCGTCACCTGCACATTCACGAACACGAAGCTCGGCACTGTGACCATCGTGAAGAACGCAAACCCGGACGACGCGCAGGATTTCAGCTTCACCAGCACACTTCCCGGTGGCAGCACCTTCAGTCTCGATGATGATGGTGAGGGCGGCGCACTGCCAAACAGCGTTACGTATACGAGTGTTCCTCTGGGCGGCTACACAATCACGGAAGATGCCGCGACGGGATGGTCACTGACCGGAGTTTCGTGTACGGGCGGCGACGCGGACGGCTCGACAAGCACCGCAACCCGCACGGCCACGATCGACGTGGATGCCGGCGAGGCGATCACCTGCACGTTCACGAACACCAAGTACGGCACGCTGCGCATTAATAAGGATGCGGTCGGCGGAGACGCTGAATTCGACTTCACGATCGACGAAGAGGGCGGTGACGGACTCTTTGAAACCTCCATTCAGACGACCGAAGGTGAGGGCTTTGTCGAGGTCTCGCTCCCTGCAGCAGACTATGGCGTGACCGAAACGCTGCCGTCAGGAGAAGACTGGCAGATGGAAAGCAACGGTTGCGCATTCCCGGTCGTCAGCCCGGGGCAGACGACCGAATGCACTGTCACCAACGTCAAAAAGTCGCAGATTCAGGTGAGGAAGCAGACGGTGAACGGATTCGGCAGTTTCCATTTCCAGGGGACGATTGACAGCAGTGATACGGACATCGGGGGCGAGGACGGTTTCGACCTCACCACGAGCGAGGGGAACAACCCCATCGATACTTTCTTCGATGTCTTCGTCGATTCCGAGGGAGGAGACACCGTTATTCTGACCGAGAACCAGAGCAGCTCCGACGGCTGGGAACTCACCGGCATGCAGTGTCTTGTGGACGACTCGCCGACGGGGGAAGGCGACGGCTCGACGTACAATTTCAACATACAGCCGGGTGCGACGGCGATCTGCACCTTCACGAACACTCTGGCACAGTGCGGAAACAGCAGCATCGAAGAGACGGAGCAGTGTGATGACGGCAATGTCACAGGAGAAGACGGCTGCAGCAGCACCTGTCAGATCGAAAGCGGCTGGGCCTGCACGAGTGAGCCGAGTTCCTGCACCACGGATTGCGGCGATGGCGTGACGGCAGGCAGTGAACAGTGTGATGACAACAACAACGAGGACGGTGACGGCTGCACAGCGGCGTGCGTTATCGAAGTGTGCGGAGACAGTGTTGTGAATGACACCGAAGAAACGTGTGATGACGGCAATGCAACCGGAGAAGACGGTTTCAGCAGGTCCTGCCAGACCGAGACCGGTTACAGCTGCCCGACACCGGGCGAGGCCTGCGGCGGCATCTGCGGCGACGGGCTCGTCCGCGGCGCTGAAGCCTGCGATGACGGCGACGCAAACGGAGAGGACGGATGTTCCTCAACCTGCACGGTCGAAGACGGTTTCCAGTGCGACAACGACCCCGAGCCGAGCCAGTGCGAGGTACACCTCGACTTTGGTGACGCGCCGGATGCTGAGGGTGAAGGGTCCGCTTACCCCACGCTTCTGGAGCACAATGGAGCGCGTCACATGATCGTCAGCGGCATTTATCTCGGCGAGAGCATCGACGGCGAGCCCGACGGACAGCCGAATAGTGACGCTACCGGTGATGATGTCAGCGGTGAGGATGACGAAGATGGTGTTACCTTCAATGACGCACTCGTTCCCGGGACGACGGCCGGCATCACGGTCGACGCGTCGACCGGCGAGGACGAGACGGATTACTTCCTCGATGCGTGGTTCGACTGGAATCAGGACGAAGACTGGGCTGACGAAGGCGAGCATGTCCTTCTCGCGGAGGCTCTGTCTGACGGTGAAAATGCCTTCGAAGTCAGCGTCCCGTCCGATGCGGTTCTCGGCGACACGTTCGCGCGTTTCCGCATGAGTGACGAGGAAGGCGAGGGCGTCGGTGTGACGGGGCTCGAAAACACCGGCGAGGTGGAGGATTACAAAGTAACGATTGCGGAGCAGGCCAGTTCCAGCTCTGAACCGGGTGAGGGAAGCAGCAGTAGTAGTAGTGTATCGAGCAATGAGGAGAGCAGCAGCCCCAGTGAAGGCGGCGGCTCCAGCGCAACGGTCATTACCGGACTCGGTATTCCTGACGGCGGCCCCGCGGGCGGGAACGGATCGACCCTCGGTCACCAGACGCACATGGGCAAAGCATTCAACCGCTTCCTTGCTGCCCTCCACCTCAGCGGTCCGCAGGGGGCGTTCGGTGCCGGCACCTCTCCTTTGAGCCCTGAGCAGAAGGCGTATCTGTGTTCCATCCAGCGTGCCCTCCCGAACGATGCTTCGGACGGCTTCCTTCAGGCGATCGCCGCAGACGCCGCTACGTACGTCGGGCGCCCCGTCGGGTTCGTGATAGCGAAACTTCTCGACCCCAATCTCTGCAGTTCCATCACGGCATCACTCATCAGGCAGACCGAAAATGTCGTCGTCATGCCGAAGCCCTTCTACCTTGCAGGCGACGGTTTGCCGCACTCGTGGACGAATGACACATGGAACAAGTGCATCCGCGGCACCGCGACGATCTCTGATATCCGCGCCAACCCGCTGCGTCCGGACGGCGTCGGCGTCGATTGCGCCGCTATGCACACGGCAGACATGTGGTATCACCCCGATCTCCACATGTACTTCACGTTTACTCCTCCCTCCGGTAAAAAAGCGATGAAGCTCGGTCTCCCGCACGATTACATCGCGGTGAAGGATGGAAAGCTGGTGATGAAGTAAGTCGCTACACTCCGGAATGAAAGCGGCCCCGCACGGGGCCGTTTTTTAGTGTCA
>JACRIG010000093.1 GCA_016215715.1 Candidatus Peregrinibacteria bacterium
ACGTCGTCGGCGGTTTCTGGCTGCTGACGGAATTGTGTCTGCGCCGCGAGAATCAGAAAGAGCGCGGGCATGCGGTCACAACCGAGGTGTTCATAGAAGAGGAGATAGAAGTGGAGTGAAAAGTTTGTTAGTTTTTAGTTCATTAGTTATTAGTTGATCGGCTTCTCACTTTGTCGTAACTAATAACTAACAAACTAATAACCAATGAACTAATGGTACGATGTTCCGGATGCATTCCCCCACCCGCGACATTCTTTTCATTCAGGCATTGCGCGCGATCGGGGTCCTCTGCGTCACATGGGCGCACCTTGCAGTCTCCTTTCCGTCCGAGTATCACCTTGATGCGCTGCCGCTTGTTACAGGGGTGCGGTTTTTCGTCACCGGTCCGCTGGGCATAATCCAGGACTTTGGCTGGATGGGCGTGTGTCTTTTTTTTCTCGTGAGCGGGTTTGTCATCGCGCATGTCGCGGACCGCCACACCGCCGTATCATTTCTGGTGAAGCGTCTGCTGCGCATCTATCCGCCGCTCTGGGGAGCGATTCTGGTCGCGCTTCTTCTTGATCCGGCGCTCCGTGCTGCGGGCATCGCGAAGATCCTTCTGGGCATGAGCCTTCTCAATTATTTCACCGTACCGCAGACGGTCTTGCTTGGGGTTGCGTGGACGCTCGTAATCGAGATTTCTTTTTACGCACTGATTTTTCTTTTCTTTCGGTTGCGTCATGATCCGCTCATGATGATTGCTCTCGAATTACTTTTCGTATGGGCGATGATCGTCATGCGCAACGACTGGGGCGATCATTTTTTTCTTTTTGCCGCTGTCTGCGCATATCTGCCGTATCTGATCACCGGACAGATTTTCTATCACGGCATTTTTAAGAGGACCATCCATCCGGCTGTGACGGTACTGCTGCTCGCGGGCGCCTTCGCCATTCTTCTCTTCGGACTCACGACCATCCATACACAGTTTCTCCCGCTCAATCATTCCTATCTGCTTTCGTTCGGCTATGCATGTTTCCTATTCCTCGTTCTCCTCTCCCTCCGGCCGAAGCGGTTGCCGGCATGGATAGCGTATCTCGCGGACGTCAGCTATCCGCTCTACCTGCTGCACGGCACGGTGGGATGGTGGGTTTTCCTTTTTGTCCTGCCCTTCGCAGGCACTGCCGCAGCCGCACTCGTTGCTTTTGCCGGCTCAGTGCTCGCGGGCGACCTTTTGCACCGCACCGTGGAATTGCCGTCTGTGAGGCTCGGCAATAGGGTCACGCGAAAATTCCGCTCACTTGCTGTTGACCCCCTGCAGTCAGGGGTATAGTCATCCGGTTTACCCTCTTCTGTATGAACATCTCACGGTGTCTTCGTCGATTCCTCGGTGCAACTGCGGTGCTTTTTCTCGTACCGCTCACACTGTCTGCCGCGCCGATGGCGCAGACGCTCGCGACACCCGACGGGCAGGCGGTCAGTCGCGGCGACTTCATCCGCAGCGCGGTGGCGGCGGTCGGGATTCCGGTGCAGGCAACGGGGAAAGTGTTACCGTACAGGCGTCCGGTGCCCGCGTCTCTCCAGCCCGCTATTCGCGCCGCGTGGATGGACGGGGCGCTCGCGATCTTCGGGAACGATCTCCTCCTCTCGCGTTCCATCACGCGCGGTGAAGCGCTCTTCGTCCTCATGAAATTGCAGGGACTCAAAGCGCGCGGCGGCGTCACCGTGCACTTCCAGGACGTCCCGCCCGGTTCCGATCTGGAGGCTGCGGTGCAGGTTGCGACCGAGAAGGGATGGATGGAGCCTCTCAGTACGACGCTCTTCGGCGCGGCGCGCGTTCTCACCGGGCGCGAAGCACGGATGCTTCTGGGAACATCCGGCGGTACGGGCACCATCACGGATACCATCGACGGCGACAGAAAAGTTCCCGGCATCGTCGTCCGCCTCAGGACCCGCCAGCCGATGACGCTTCCTAATGAGGAGTTGCTGCGGGGGCTCTGGCAGATTCTCCGCGAACAGTTCCTCTACAAGGATAAGCTCACCGATGATGAGGCCGCCTACAAGGCTGCGGAAGCGCTCGTGCAGGCCGCGGGCGACCCGTACACCATGTTCATGCGGCCGGTCTCCGCGAAGCAATTCCAGGATCGCCTGCAGGGGGAAGTCACCGGCATCGGGGCGCAGGTGGAATTCAAAGACAACATTCTTACGGTGGTGGCGCCGATCCCGGGTTCCCCGGCCGAGAAGGCAGGACTCACCGGCGGTGACCAGATCATTGCTGTCGACGGCGTGAAGCTTCTGGGTCTTGACTTCGCGGAGGCCGTGAACAAAGTCCGTGGTCCCAAAGGGTCGGTGGCCGGACTCACCATCCGCCGCGACGGGACCGAGATGAACATTCAGGTCGTCCGCGATCTCGTGAAGGTGCCTGAGGTTACGATCACCTTCCAGGGCGACATCGCCGTCGTCAAACTCGTGCAGTTCGGTGAGCGCACACGGGGGGAATTGCGGACGCTGCTGACGGATGTACAGGCCCGTCATCCGAAGGGAATCATTCTGGATCTCCGGAATAACCCCGGCGGACTCCTCGACGCTGCGGATATCGTTGTCAGCAACTTCGTTCCCGCAGGGAGTCCCGTCGCCTCCATCAATTACCGCGAGCGTTCCTACATCGAGACGACTGCCGACCCTCCGACCATCGATGCCGGCGTTCCTATGGTGGTGCTCATCAACAAAGGTTCCGCGAGCGCCTCGGAGATCGTTGCGGGTGTGCTGCAGGAGCGCAAGCGCGCGACCGTCATCGGTGAGCAGTCCTTCGGAAAAGGGACGGTTCAGGAAGTCATCGAATTCAAGAACGGTGCCAGCCTGAAACTTACGATTGCCGAATGGAAGACGCCCGCCGGCCACGCGATCAACGGAGTCGGCGTCACGCCGGATATCCTCATCACGACCACGGGGGAACGCGACGATCAGCTCCTGAAGGCGATTGATTTGCTTCGCTGAGGATTCCGACGAAACCGATGCAACCGAGGTAACCGACGATGAAAAATCGCAGTTCCTCGGTTTCTTTGGTTGCTTCGGTTCCTTCGGTTGCCTACATGTTCGAATAAAACTTCTTCTTCTTATTCTGCGCCCGGAATCCCTCGCGCTTGAGTGCACGGATACGCACAAGGCGTTTGCTGGGAGTGCGGACGTGAATGTTGCGCTTCCGGAGTTTCTGGATGATGCCCGATTTCTGGACCTGCTGTTTGAACCGCTGCTGCAGGCGGTCGTTACTCTCTTCGGGCCGTTTCTTTGCGTAGATGGCCATAGGGCTGGGTGAGGGTAAGGGATAGGAGGGGTAGATGCAAGAGAAGATTAGCCAAATACGTTGCTCGTTACTCGTTGATTCGTTTTTCGAACGTGCAAACGAGCAACCAGCAACGAGCCAACGAGCAACGAAAAAACATCCGGTCTACCCTCTTTCATCGGCAGTTTCTTTCCTCTACACTGCTCCCGCTTATGGCATCTTCCGCAAAGTACGGCGCAGAACAAATTCAGGTGCTCGAGGGCTTAGAGCCCGTCCGCAAGCGTCCGGGCATGTACATCGGCTCTACCGATGTGCGCGGCCTCCATCATCTCATTAAAGAAATCGTCGATAACTCCATCGACGAAGCGATGGCCGGACACTGCAGCCATATTATTGTGAGTCTTCTCGAAGACGGGTCTGTGAGCGTGGAAGATAACGGACGCGGCATTCCGGTCGACATGCACCCGACCGCCAAAAAGTCGGCACTCGAAGTCGTGCTCACGACCCTCCACGCGGGAGGAAAATTCGGCGGAGACGAAAGCGGCTACAAAGTGTCCGGCGGTCTCCACGGCGTCGGCTCGTCGGTCGTGAATGCGCTCAGTGTCGCCA
>JACRIG010000096.1 GCA_016215715.1 Candidatus Peregrinibacteria bacterium
GGGCGTGCGCTTCAGTACGGATGTCCGGATGGAGGAGCTCTTCCTCTGGATCGGAGCCGCGGGCGCCGTGCTCCTCTTTCTCCTGTCGCTCTTCCCGGCCCACAGGCTGCTGCCTGTCCGCTTCTGCTTTGACCGGACACTGATCACATACGTCCTCCTCCTCGCGGCCCCCTACGGCGTCGCGTACCTCGGGATGGCCTTCTACCGGCAGCTCGACGTCGTCTTTATTTCGCTCCTGCGGAGTGATTTTGCGATCCAGAATGCCTACTACGGCTTCGCCGGACGCGTCGAGGACATGGCCTTCCTCGTCCCGACTCTCCTCTTAAACTCCACCCTGCCGATCCTGACCGCGCGCCTCGCGGAGAAGCAGGACGTGAGGGGACTCCTTGGTAAAACCCTGCTGCTGCTACTCATCCTCGGAAGTATTTTCTTCCTCTTTTCATTTCTCTGGTCGCGGCCGCTCACACTCCTCTTCACAACCCCCGCGTATCTTTCGACACCTGATCACCCCGGTTCAGACACTGCATTCCGTCTGATGGCACTCCCGATGTTCCTCAACGGTCTCGTCCTCTATTGCTTCTACGTCTTCCTCGCACTCCATCAGTGGCGCCGGCTGATTCTGAGTTTCAGCGTCGGCGTCATTCTTTCCGTCGTCCTGAATCTTTTGCTCACGCCTCTCTATGGTTTCGTCGGGGCGGCAACGGCACTCATCGTCGTGCACATTTTCCTCGTCTTCCTTCTCCTGCCCCCTGCCCTCCGCGCCCTGAAGCCTGCGTTACTGTCCGGCGCGGTCCTTCGCTGGATGCTCTTCACATTTATTCTCGGGGCGTGCCTCACGGTGACGGCTCCGTTCATCTCGTCTGCCTCTCTCACAGCAATCAGCGGCACATTCGCCATCGTTTTGATGGCAGGATTGTTATGGGTGACAGGGTTATATCGGTCTTTCTCGTCGTAGAATCAAATCTTGCGCGCAAAGACAAAATTTGCTACAATGAATGGAAACATTCCACACACATATTGTGACTATCCGCACACGCATTCTCCTCACACTCGTCTCGCTTTCGCTCCCGCTCACGGCAGCGGCGGCGCCATCACCTGTGACCGGCATCAGGGCAGAGCGCAACGGCGGTCAGATCAATGTCAGCTGGCAGAAACTCCCCGAGAGTGAGGCAATTGCGTATTACCGGATTTTCTTTTCCGGCCGGTCGATCGTGGACAATAACGGACAGTACGATGACTTCGACATCGCGGAGGGAACGGCAGGCACACACACGCTCAGCAACGCCCCGATCAGCGGCACGCTCTACATTTCGGTTCTCGCCGTGAATGACAAGAGTGAAGAGAGTCCTGTTTTCGCAGAGGAAGTAACCGTCACGGGCACTGTACCGGAAGCTCCTGTCGTCCCGTCTCCGGCCGGCACGGGTTCCGGACCACCAGCTCCTGAGCCGGAGCTCCCTATCGATGATTCCTCCGGCACTTTCTCCATCCTTTCCGCTCAGGCCGTTTCTTCTACCGGTGTCCTTGTTACCTTCTCTGCGCCGGTACAGATCACAATGGAGAACGCCGCGAAGGCCTTCGGCATGAAAGACGCGAGCGGCACCATCCTCGCCATCGATCGCCTCGTCCTTTCGGGCAGCACCGTCACTATCATTACGGCGCCTCAGGATGGCATGAAGGTGTATCAACTGCAGGCTCATGACCTGAAGGGAACGGGAAGCGGGGGCATCGTCCTCATTCTCGACACCCGTCAGGAGACACTGCTCTTCGCGGGCTTTGGCGGAAGCGGGAACTCCGGAGCACAATTGCCGGCGGACCCACGGTCACCCGAGATCAGTAACCTGATTCTGCGCGGTGAAGCTCAGGAGAAGAGCGGTTTCACAGCGGAAGCCGGATGGGAAATGACCGGCAACTCTGCCATGATTGACCACTT
This sequence comes from Candidatus Peregrinibacteria bacterium, assembly GCA_016215715.1. GTDB lineage: Bacteria > Patescibacteriota > Gracilibacteria > Peribacterales > Peribacteraceae > JACRIG01. Next base: position 1,931 of record JACRIG010000096.1, read on the forward strand.
CATTGTCTCACAGACAACCGACCACGGCGCGACCTTCGGGCTGCCGCAGTCACTGCCCGCGACCAGCCAGCACATACGCATCCCAAGCATCCCCGGAGGCGCCTTTGGTATTAAAGTGCAGGCTGCACTCCTCAGCGGCGAGGTAACCGCCGGGCTCACGGAGTCCATTGATCTCACGCCGGCTCAGACAGAAAGCGCCCCGACGCTCCCGGCATCGGTGACGCCTGTAAAAACCATCACGGCTCCCGAACCGGTCAGCCTGACGCAGAGCGGCATGACGCCCTTTGCTCTGATCGCAATCGCGGGCGCAGCGGTTGGCTTCGCTATTGTGCGCAGAAGGATGACCGTTCCGGTGTAGGGTAGAACCGGATTTGGGGCTTGTGGCATATGTTTTTTGAGTGTGTCGAAAAGATAATCTCAGGAGGTCTTTCCCTGACATCTATCGTAGAGACGTGCGATTCGCACGTCTCTACAGGTATGACCCACAAGATTCGACTCGCCTCCGGCATCCTCATTCTCACGCTTCTCCTTGCAACCCGTGAGGTGTCTCTCCACGCGCATGGCAAAACTGTCATTCATTTCTTCGACGTCGGTCAGGGGGACAGCACACTTATTGTGAGTCCTTCGGGGAAACAAATTCTGATCGACGGCGGTCCGGACTTTTCAGCGCTCGAAGGACTCGGGCGTGCGATGCCTTTCTTCGACCGGACGATCGATCTTCTCGTTCTCAGCCATCCGCAGACAGATCATATCCTCGCGTTTCCTGAAATACTTCGTCGTTACAATGTTAGTGCAGTTTTGATGACCGGCATTGCCTACAATCTTCCGCGCTACGAAAAATTTCTCACGCTTCTCCGGGGGCAGAAAATCCCCGTCATCATCGCTAACCCCGCGAAAGATATCGACGCCGGAGATGGACTGGTTTTAGATATTGTGTGGCCACCACCGGTTCTCTTCGGAGAAAAAATAAAAGAGGTGAATAACTCCTCAATTGTCCTCCGCGTCCTCTACGGAAACCACAGCGCGCTCTTCACCGGCGACATGGAAACAAGTGAGGAGAATGAAGTGCTCCGGAGTGGTGCGGATCTGCGCGCGGACATCATCAAGGTCCCGCACCATGGAAGTAAAACATCGTCGTCAACAGGATTCCTCCTCGTAGTCCGGCCGCAGCTCGCGGTGATCTCCGTCGGGAAAGAGAATACGTATGGGCATCCGAATAAAGGTATTGTGGATCGGTACGCACGCTTCGGGATTCCTGTACGGACGACGATGGCGGGCACCATTACACTCACCCTCGCGCCGTAGCGACGATTCCGGAATCGTCGCTACGGGAGACAGGGGGGGATGGGTGATATGGCTTTATAGAAGCCCTAACCCTACAATCATCCGGTGAAAACTATCCTCCTTCTCGCCGGCCGTTCCCGCCGCTTCTGGCCATTACAGGAGAAGTACCTCTTCCCGCTCCTCGGGAAAACAGTACTCGAACATCAGATCGATCATCTGAAAGAAGAGGGGTGTAACGACCTGCTCCTTGTCGTCGGACCGCATAATAAGAAGGAAATTAAAAAAATTCTCCCGGGCATCGCGGTCGTCGAACAGAAGGATCTGAACGCCGGCATGCAGGGGGCACTTCTCGATGCGCTCCCGCGCTGTAAGAAGGAACCCGTATTGATTGTCGGGAGTGACCTCCTCGACACAGATGTATTCCGGACGGTGCTCTCACGATTTAAGAATACCAAAGCGGACGGCCTCATCCTTGCGCGCGCTGTGAAGCGCTACTTCCCCGGTGGATACCTCACCATGAAAGGAAAACGCATCACAGGTATCGCCGAAAAACCGGGCGCGGGAAAAGAACCAAGCAAACTTGTGAGCATTGTCGTCCATGCGCACCGCAATGCGTCCGCCCTCCTCGCGGCCCTTAAAAAAACATCCGCCAAGGATGACGATGGCTACGAGCGCGCGCTTGCCGGCCTCTTTAAAGATCATGTGTATGAAGCAGTGCGATACGAACACGCGTGGTTTCCGGTGAAGTACCCGTGGCACCTGCTGGAACTGCTTCCATTCCTGCTCAATCGTCTGAAGAAGCAATCGATTCATCGTACCGCGAAGATTCATCCCTCGGCCGTCATCGACGGACCGGTCGTGATTGAGGAAGGCGTACGGGTGCTCCCGCATGCCACCATCGTCGGTCCGGCCTATATCGGCAAACACACGATCGTCGGGAATAACGCACTCGTGCGGCAGGCGAGCACCGGCGAGCACTGCGTCATCGGCTATAACACGGAGATCAAAGGAAGCGCACTCGGTCGCCATGTGTGGACACACTCGACCTACATCGGCGACAGCATCGTCGGGGAAAATGTCTCCTTCGGTGCCGGGTGCGTGACGGGCAATCTCCGTCTCGATGAGGAGGAAATCCATACACGCCTCGGCGCAACGCACATTCCTTCGGGACTCACGAAATTCGGAACGATCATCGGTGACAACTGCCGCATCGGCA
>JACRIG010000095.1 GCA_016215715.1 Candidatus Peregrinibacteria bacterium
ATAATCCGCACACCCATCGCGGAGCTTCCGATTGTTGCAAAAAAAATCACGCAGAAGGGAGAATTTGTGATTATCATCGGGGCCCTGTAGCTCCTTCTCCCATTGGGAGAAGGTTGGGATGAGGGGAGTGGGCGTCGGAGGGGAGTTTATCTCGGTGCAACATTTCATCGTGCCTGCAGTATTCAACGAGCCGCGGCCCCTCTCCCTAACCCTCTCCCCCGGGGAGAGGGAATGTTTGTGTTTGTTTTTTTAAAAAAAGCCGCCCTGATGGACGGCTTTTTTGCTTCAACAGAAAAATCTTTTACTGATTATCCGCCGCCTCCCCACTCGCTTCGACACTGACCTCGGCAGCAGCACCTCTGCAGGCCTTTGCCTCGGTGCGGAAAGTCTTCCATGCGTTCTTCTTGGCTTCACGGTGAGTCTTCATTGCAGACTTGCTGCTCGTCCTGAATGCATCCCATGCCGCTTTGACAGCGGCCCTGCGTGCGGCAGCGTCGGTCATACCCCACGCGGTGTGGAGAGCGGAAGCGCGTGTTGCATAGGCAGTGGTCATGCCCGCATTGAACGCGGTCCATGCACCCGCGATGGCCTGCTCACGTTTATCGACGGCGGTCTGGACACACACGATGTCGACGGTCTTCTTTGCTTTCACGCTGGCATTGGCACCTGCGGAAGCAGACATCCCCTCGGCAAAGACGGGCATCGCGACGGTCGCGGCGAGTACGGTAGCTGCGGCGGCAGCGGTGAGACGTTTCATGTTCATATAAAGAGGTGGGAAAGAAGTACTGGTGTGTACCACGGATTATGAGGCGAAGGGTGACGGAAAAGACTTGACATGACTGAAAGAAATCGAGGAAGACGATGACGTCGAGGAAATCGACGATATTCTATTTCTCCTCGTAATCTTCGTCTTCTTCGACTTCTTCGTCTTCTTCCCCGTCATCCTGCTACACTCCAGTCCTATGATCGCCCACCTCCGCGGAGTCGTCACCAAAGGACACACGGGCGAAGTCACCGTGGATGTTGCAGGAGTCGGCTATCGCGTACTGATGCCGGTGAGTGACTGGGAGGAAGTGCGTGACGGCAGCACAAGACTCGTGTGGATTTCGACGTACGTCCGCGAGGATCGTCTCGATCTTTTCGGCTTTCTGGAGCAGTCTACGCGCATCCTCTTCCAGCGTCTGATTGATAGACCCGGCATCGGACCGAAGCTGGGGCTGGAACTCTGCGCCGTCCCCCGCTCACTTCTGCTGCAGGCGATTAACGAACAGGACCCCGCGCTGCTCGCGACCGTGAAAGGCATCGGAAAAAAGACGGCGGAAAAATTGCTGCTCGAACTGAAAGATCTCAGTGAAAAACAACCCGACATCTTCCTCGGCATCACACAGGAAAAAGGAGGAAGCGGCTACGATCAGGATACGATCGCAGCCCTGTCCCAGCTCGGCTACAAAGCTCCCGATATTCTGCGCATCCTCCCGACACTTCCGAAAGAACTGAAGACGACAGAAGAAAGGGTGACCGCCGCGCTTCGAGCGCTCTAAAAAAATCTTCCGGTATCCTCTGTCCGAAGTCCGAAGTCCGAAGTCCTCTGTCCTCCCTCACATGCTCCACCTCGACATCTCCTCCTCCTTCGCAAAAATCCTGACGCCGAGTTTCGGCATCACGGATCAGGACTGGACGGCACTGCGCACGAGCATGAAGCGCTACGTGCAGGAGTGGCTCATTGAACGCAAAAGCGGCGGACACGCCTGGTCAATGGACCCCTACAACGAGCGGATGGCGAAGCGCGTCGGGGAGATCGCACTGCGCATGAAGAAGGAAAAAATTCAGACGGTCGTCTGGGTGGGCATCGGGGGATCGGGTCTGGGACCGAAGGTGATGCAGGATGTCTTCGAGGGACCGAAAACGCTGGAATTTTTGCTCGTCGACACCATCGATCCGTCACAACTCGCTCTCTTCCGCGAGATGATCGACTGGAAGCACGCGCTCGTTGTCGTCGTCAGTAAATCGGGAAACACGCTGGAGACCATGAGCGCTTTCTTCCTCTTCTGGGAACAGCTGAAGAGTGCGTGCGGGAAAGCAGCGCACTCGCGTGTCATCGGGATCACCGATCCCTCCGATGGACCGCTCCACAATTTCTGCATCGACAATGACATTGAGATGCTGCCGATCCCGCAGGACGTCGGCGGCCGCTACTGCATCTTCACGCCCGTCGGCCTCCTGCCACTGGCCCTCCTCGGCGGGAGCATCGAACAATTTCTCCGCGGCGCCAAAGAAATGGATGAACAGACGCAGCAGACGACGCTCGAGGAAAACCCCGCCGCGATGCTCGCGGCCACACAGTTTTTACTGGACACGAAGCGCGGTTACCTGATGCGGGTCATCATGCCCTATGGCCAGCGACTGAAATCATTTGCGCAGTGGAATCAGCAGCTCATCGCGGAGAGTCTCGGAAAAAACGAAGTGAAAAATCCGTTCCCCGTCGCCGCCATCGGCACGCAGGACCAGCACTCGCTCCTCCAGCAGTGGCTCGCGGGTCCGCGCAAGGCCTGGCACCTCTTCATCCGCGAAGTGGAAAAACCGAAAGTGTTTGTGCCGCAGGATGTGCCCGATGACTTTACAAACATCGCCGGCCGCACGTTCGGACAACTGCTCGACGCCTGTGAAGAAGGCACCGGCCGCGCCCTCACGGCGGCGAAGCGCGCACATGCCACTCTCTCCCTCACCCGCCTCGACGCGCATCACCTCGGCATGCTCTTCTTCTGTCTCCTCACGGAGGTCGTCCTCCTCGGCAAGCTCTACCGCATCGACCCGTACGGTCAGCCGGCGGTGGAAGCGGGGAAGAAATTTACGAAAGAACTGCTGTCACGATCTGCACAGCAGGAAGAGTAGAAGCAGCGAAGACATGCATGTGCCTGCGCAAACGGATGTCAGCTATCGAATGAGTACGGATAACGACGGGGCGTCGTGCGTGTTTTTCCCGCCAATGCAGCTTCAGTCACTTCCCAGCATTCCCGGAACGTCATCTGCGGATTGTCATCAAGACACTGAAGAAAAGCCCTCTTATCCTTTGTCAGCCTGCGGGCCTGCATCAACCCGCGCATATCGGCGATCTCAGCCATTGCTTCGTCGGACCGTGGTTCGTTTGTTTGCATTTCCATTCTTCACATGATAGCAAATCATCGCAAAAAAGTAAACGGCCTCCCCGACAAAATGGAGCACTGGCACCCCTCCCGCAATTCTTCTACACTGGTCTCTGCTTTCCCATTCATCTCATGCCCAAAGCGATTACCGATGCCGAGTTTGACGCCGAAGTGCTTAAGAGTACGATCCCCGTTCTCATTGATTTCTGGGCTCCGTGGTGCGGTCCGTGTAAGGCAATGCTCCCGATTATCGAGGAGCTGGAGACGGAGTACGGAGGCAGGGTGAAGTTCGTGAAGATGAACGTCGATGAAAATATGACTGTCCCGCAGAACTTCAGCGTCATGAGTATCCCGACCTTCGTCCTCATCAAAGACGGTACACCCGCCGTCACCTTCGTCGGGTCACGTTCGAAGGCGGACATGAAAAAGGAAATCGATGCGGCCATAGGATAACGTATGCGCTCCATCCTCTCCCTCATCGGCATCTTCGGCTCCTTCTTCATGCTCTACTATCGCGAGCAGGTGGGGAATATGCTCGGGGAAGCGGAGTGGATGCGAAAAGTCGGCGGCGTCTACAACTTCGTCATCATCCTCGCGATCCTCATTTTCCTGTGGGGACTCGCCGAAATCACGGGCACGACGAGTATCCTCTTCCGGCCGATCCTCTGGCTGCTCCCCCTTCCTTCGGCTCAACAACCGGCAATGATGCAGTAAACAACATGCTCTTCTCTGATTGGTCGTTTTTTTGTCTTGAATGAGCGATACTTGCATATAAGAAGAAATATACTAAAATAGTCAATGCGTTTGTAACCCGCATCGATCTCTCAAGCCACAGGGGGAATGCATGACATCGGCAATTAATATGGAATTGGTCGGGTGGCTCGGCATGAGCCTCCTGGTCCTTGCTTACCTGTTGGTAAGCATGGAGACGATCAAACCCGGATACGCTTATCAGTTTCTGAACATTGTTGGGGCGACGTGCGTTGGCCTATCGGCACTCGCCAAGGAAGCGTACCCCGCAAGCGCGCTGGAAGGTGCATGGATTATTATCGCCGTAGTTGCGATAGTCCTGCGCACCTTCCGAAAACCCCAACCAAAGTAGGCTGGGGTTTTTCAAAAAGCCGACGCGGAGTGCGTCGGCTGTGTGAGTGGTGGTTTCGCATCAGCGGAACCACGCGGTGATGTTCTGCCAGTGGGCAACGACGCCGACGATAACCAGCAGCAGGATCCCCGCTGCGAGGCAGTACCCGAAGGCATCGCCGGGTTGCTTGTATGCCGTGTGCTCCTTCACTTCTGAAGAATACGCAGCATAGTTGCAACGCTCGCACTGATACAGAACTGAAATCTTCCCGATATCAGAGGAGTCCGCGGATTCGGATCTCTCCATCGGCATCCTGCAATGCGGGCACATGCCCGCATCGCCAATCGTGTGACTCGACATGGAAGTATCCTCCGGTTGGGTAAAAGATCGTGGCAGAAACTGGAAATGTTGTACTGCGAAACAGTGCTTCAGGCAAGCTCTGATCCATTAATTTTTTAGCCTCTGCTAGCCACAACGTCCATTTCCAGATTTGCCCCGAGCGGTAGGGCGCTTACGCCGATAGCAGTACGGGCGGGAAGCGGCTGTTTGAAGTATGTCACATACACTTTGTTGAGAGCCGGAAGCTCAGATAAATCCGTAAGGTAGAGATGCACTCTCACGACGTCGTCGAGGGTGAGACCTGCTTCTTTCAGAATTTTTTGTACATTCAAAATAACCACACCGAATTTCTCTTCGATGGTATTTCCTTCCAGCTGACCAGCACTATTCAGATGAATTTGTCCTGAGACAAAAATCATACCATCTACTTCTATCGCTCCCGATAAGGGAGCATCCGTGCCCTCTGAGGATTTGTAAACCTTCTTCATGATGAAATCATACATGATTCGGCTGCGCCACGTGATCGCTCGCAGCCCCGTAAAACTCGCTACGCTCGCACGGGGCACGTACAATCATCTCTCGCTTCGCTGCGAGCGATTTTACGTGGTGGAGCTGAGGAGATTCGAACTCCTGACCCCCTGCTTGCAAAGCAGGTGCTCTACCAACTGAGCTACAGCCCCATGATTTCATTTTATCCGACATTCAGTCCGGACGCACTGGAGGTGCCGGTGGGAATTGCACCCACGTATGAGGGTTTTGCAGACCCTTGCCTTACTGCTTGGCTACGGCACCACGTAAAAATAATACTGTGATATCGCGGCGATTGCTACTGCCTCAATTTTCTATAGGGTCGCGCCCGCAGGCCGAACGCCTGCTCCTCGTTTTTTCTTGCTTGCCGCGGCGTAGTCCGCAGACGAAGCCGGGTTACTTCGTCGCCTCCGCAGCCTTCCGCAGTGTCGCGTTATTGAGGATGAGAAGAATCTCATTCTCGAGGCCCGACTCGACGGAGAGCGGGGTGGCGGCCGTGTAGGTGTAGCCCGCGTTTCCGCTGGCTGCACTCACCTGATAGAAACGGGTCCTGGGCTGATCCGGCCGCGGCTGCGCGGAGAAGATGTGGAGTTTGACGGTAACATCATCGATGGTCACATCCCGCGTATCGAGTTCACCGTATCCGGGCAGTCCCTTCACGGACTCCAGACTCGCGGCGCTGTAGGCGTCGGAGGCGACGGGACGCGCGAGCGGCTCCTTGGTAACCGTCACCGTCGGGAATTGTCCGGCGCTCGGAGCATCAGCCTGAAAAGCGACAACCACATCGCGCGGGACGCCCTTCTGATCGAGTCCGTCACGGTCCACCACATGCCAGCCCGCGGGCAGACACGTCCCCACCGTACCGTCCCAGTACGCATATTCGCAGGTTGCGGCAGTCGTCGCAGAACCCCCGCATGCGGCGAGCAGAACACAGAGACCGGCAAGGGGGAGCAAACGCTTCATCAGGAGCATCATAACAAGAAGCGCAGGAGCGAAGGCTATAACTACTAGACAGATTAATAAACTGAATTGTGGATATAGCCTGACGAATTGAGCCGGAAGGCAAAAAGTGATAGAATAACCAGATGTCTCTTCGCACACTCAAAACACTCACCGCCTGTGTTCTCGCCTCCGCGATTCCGGTGATCGTGAATGCGGCGGGATCGGTGAGTATCGAAACTCCCGCTATCGCAGGACTCGGCACCCGCCTGCAGCTCACCGGATTCAGCCCGTCTCAGCCGATGGATATCAGCGTGCGCCCGCCCCGCGGTGATGAGATCCTCCTCCCCGTGACAACGGATGCACAGGGCAACGGGCGACAGGAGCTGAAGGGTGACGAAATGCAGATCGCCGGAACCTACAGCGTCAGCATCGAAGCGGAGGGCCGGATCCTCTTCGGGCCGGAATCGTTCGACGTCCTCCCCGACAGTCTCTCGCTCACGCAGTCGACCATCCGCGCACTCGCTGCGTCCATCGCGAACGACGGCAAAGACACGGCGGAAGTCGTCGTCACGCTGCGCGACACGTACGGCAATGTGCTCGGCGGCCGTCCGGTGACGCTGCTCTCCGGGAAAACCGGCGACAGTATCATTCCCCTCTCGCAGCAGACGGACGCCCGCGGCGAACTGCACTTCCTTGTGTCAACGACGAACGCCGGCACCATCGATCTGCGGGCAATGGATCTCCTGAGCGGCAATGCGCTCGCGGACAGCGCGACAATCACCGCGGGGCAGTCTGCCGCCGTCGGCGGAAGCACATCGTGGACGACGCTGCAGGCCGGAGCTGTCACATCGTATCAGCCGCGCATGTACTACGCGCAGACGTCGGGGCAGACTTCCGATGTCATCGATCATTTTGAGATCACCGCTCCCAAAACGCTGCCCGCCGGTCAGGAGGCACCGAGCATCACGGTGACGGCCGTGGACGGGAAGAGTCAGACCGTCGAAGCGTACGTGGGCACCATCGTCTTCTCGACGAGCGACCCCTCGGCGGTGCTCCCGAATTTCGGCCGCTACACATTCAAAGACCGGGATCTCGGCGAAAAGGAATTTCCGCTCGTGCTCAAGTTCAATCAGGGCGGCCTCCAGAAACTGCGGGTCGAAGACCTCAATGACACGAGCATCGCAGGCGAA
>JACRIG010000097.1 GCA_016215715.1 Candidatus Peregrinibacteria bacterium
GCTCATTGCCCCCTTCGCCATCGCCCTCATCGTGCTCAGCGGCATCAAGGCCATCGGCAGCTTCGGCACGGAAGACGGACCGGCAGCGCTCCGCCGCGAAGTCTTTTCGGTCGTCATCGGCATCATCATCCTGCTCCTCGACCCCGTCATCAAGGCGACGCTCGGCATCCCCGCCACCGGCATCGGCCTCCCCGGCGTCCCGACCCCCGTGCCCATCGTCGCGCGCGCCATCGGTATCGGGAATCAGTTGCTGCTCTTCCTGTCGCTCGTCGCCGTCGGCATCGTCATCTACGCCGGCATCCAGATGATGGTGAGTGTCGGCGAGGAAGAAGCGATGACGAAGAGCAAAAGTCTCCTGACGCGCGCGGCCATCGGATTCGTCGTTCTGATCGTAAGTTATTCGCTGATCAATCTGGTGGTGGGGATTTTGCTGAGCTGAGATGGTAGGCTACCCACATGTCCCTCCCCATCGATCCCCGCATCTTCCGCGCGTACGACATCCGCGGTATCGCTGACGAACAGCTGACGCGCGATGCCTGTTTTCAGATCGCCCATGCGTTCGGGACGGAACTGCAGGAGCGCTACAGGATTGATCGCCCGCGCGTCTGCGTCGGCCGTGACGCACGGACACACGGTCCTGCATTTGAAGAAGCGGTGATCGAAGGACTGTGTGAGAGCGGGTGCGATGTGGTTGCGATCGGCCAGACACCGAGCCCTGTGAATCACTTCACGGTCTGCACGCAGAAACTCGACGGCGGGATGCAGGTGACGGCCAGTCATAATCCCGCGGGCGACAATGGACTGAAACTGAGCACGCGCCGCGCGGAAGCGTTCTCGGGAGAAGAATTGCAGAAGCTGCGAAAGCGCATTGAGCAGGGCCGGATGCGCTCAACGGGAAACGGAGAGGTGAAGTCCTTCGATGCAGTCTCTGCCTACGCAGATCATCTTACGGAACTCTTCAGGAACGCCGGAAAAGGCTTCACGGTCGTTGTCGACAGCGGCAACGGCGTTGCGGGGCCGCTGTACTGTGAGGTATTGAAGAAGTGCGGAGCGAAGATCGTCGGACTCTACACGGAACCGGACGGCACCTTTCCGAATCACCCCGCAGACCCCGGCAAGCAGGAGACATTGAAGGAAGCACAGGCGCTCGTGCGTACAGAGAAAGCGAATATGGGTCTGGGCTTCGACGGCGACGGCGACCGGCTCGGGTGCATCGATGAGGAAGGAACTATCCGCAGCGCCGATGAAATTCTCCTGCTCCTTGCAAAAGATTATCTGTCGCGCCACCACGGGAAACCCGTTGTCTTCACGGTCAGCAACTCAGGAATGCTCGACAGCGAAATCCGCGCACTCGGCGGCGAGCCGGTGATGTGCAAAGTGGGGCATTCGTTCGTCGAGCATGCGATGCGGGAACACAGTGCCGCTCTGGGAGGAGAGCAATCCGGACATTTCTTCTGCGCTGAAGACTACTTCGGCTTCGACGACGCGCTCGTCGCGGCGCTCCGTGTGCTGAAGATTGTGAAAGGCAGTGGCAAGCCGCTCGGGGAGCTCTGCGACGATTTCCCCGCCATCCATCAGATTCCCGAGGTCCGGCCGTTCGTTCCCGACGAACACAAAACACGCATTGTTGAGGACGTGACGATGCACTTCGGGAAGACGTATCCGGTCATCACCCTCGACGGCGCGCGCATCGACTTCGGCGACGGCTCGTGGGCGACTGTCCGCAGCAGCAACACCGCCCCGCGCCTCTCCATCTGCATAGAAGCACGTTCACCGGAGGCGCTGAAAGAAATCGAAAAAATCGTGTTTGATCATCTGAAAAAATATCCGGAGATAGGGTGGGAGGAATAACCTCGTTGCTCGTTGATTCGTTTCTCGTTACTCGTTTCGTTCATTCGGGCAACGAGCCAACCAGCAACGAGAAACGGGACTTTTGAATTGGGGACAATAAAGATACCTGATATACTCTGGATATGTGGCCATTTAGCAGTGAATCCAAAGGCAGGAAGCTGGTGGAGAAGGTCGTCGTCGGTCTCATCATCGGCGGCGCGATCGGATCGATTGTGGGGAAGAAATTGCTTGAAAAAGATGAAGAGAAAGATGAAGAAGAAAAGAAATAGAGCATTATTCAGAAACCTCCCCCGCCACATTCTTCTCCATAATTTCGCGTACCCGCGCTTCAGTTTTTCCCTGTGTCAGCGCCCACATCAGCTTCACGACGGCGCATTCGTGCGTCATGTCTTTGCCGGAAATGACGCCGAGTTGCTCCAGCGTGAGTTGCTTGCGATAGCGGTGCAGATCGATGGCGCCGCGCAGGAGTTGCGATGTGATGACGACCGGAATTTTTTGTTTGCCGACGCGTTGCAGCCACTCGTGCAGATGTTCAGGGAGCATCCCCTGCCCGTAGGCACGCAGGACGATGCCGTGCGGATGTGCGTCAAGAATGGAATCGAACACGCTCATCGGCATGCCGGGGTGGAGCGTAATCGAGACGACATTCTGATCGAACACCGGATGACACGTCAGGCGGCGCTTGCGGCGCACCGTCCGCCACGGATGGAGCGTCACCGTCGTACCGAATTCTCCCAGTGCGGGAAACTTGGGACTCATGAAGGTCTGGAGAATGGACTGCTCGACCTTCACCGACCGGCATCCGCGCAGAATCGAGGGACCCAGTACGATACACACTTCCGCAAGGTCCAGCTGCGCTGCACGTATCGCAAAAATCAGATTCATGCGGCCATCACTGCTGAGGTCATTAATCGGCATCAGCGCTCCGGTGAGAATCACCGGCTTGCTTTAGTTTTGCAATGCGAAGCTGAGCGCCGAGGCCGTGTAACTCATAGTGTTGGTCCCGTGAATGATCACAAACCCTTCGAAGGAATCGTAGTGCTTGTCGATCGTCTCCGCGATCTCCACCCAGTGATCGGGCGTCACCTCGGACGAGCCGACGTTCGAGAGCGTGAAAAACTGGAGCGACACCTCGCGCTGGATTTCGGGGAGGAGACGATGAATTTCAATCAGGGAATCGAGCGGTTCAATCCGCCCTGTTTTGATGTTGCGTACCATGCCGATGGACCCTCCGACGTAGAGGACCGCGATGCGTGGACGGGGCATAGGTTGGAGAGAGAGTAGCCGTGAGTTTGCGAAAGGCAACAAAAAAACACCCCGCTCCCTTCTCAACTCGACTGCAAGCTGAGGAAGGAACGGGGTGTTAAGAGCTCTCGACACGCGTGTGCCGAGAGAGTTGCAGTGACCGGACTGCGACTCCCTACCGCGGTGGCATGAACTAATGATCATGCCGTCGTGTGTGTTTGTGTGGTGCCTTTCTTTGCCTCAGGCAGGCTCCCGCTGCACAGAGTGCAGCAGAAGGTTTTCTGTTTGTGTTTGTGCGTCTCAGGGCGCATAGAGGACAGAGTCCTTACACGATTTCCTGTGACGTAGATCCCTCCATACGGAGCAAGCTCCGACGGAGGAAACCTACAATACTCAGACACAATGCAAGCATCGTGTATGAATAGTGTCCTCAGACTTTCATCTGAAAAACAGTGCGGTGGTCAACCGCTCCTCCATACTTTTAAGGGTACGGAGTTTGTAGGCAGGGAGGGGTGAGGGGTGGCTGATCGCAGAAGAAGAGGCTCCAAGTATGGAGATTCTGCCGCCATCCCTCGCCTCTCACCGCCTACAGGGTGCCGGGAGTCTCAAAGAACAATCTTCTCATTATAGCGCAAAGGTAAGCCGTAGACAAGGGGCTATCCTCCTGTACCATTCCGTCATGGTAGCCCTTCGACAAGCTCAGGATGACACATTTAAAGGTAAGCTCGTGCTTATCATGGGCCCCAGCGGGGTCGGCAAGAGCGTCATTTTGCAGAAACTGCGTGAGCGTCATCCGGAGATCCATTTCCCCCGTTCCGCGACGACACGGATGAAGAGACCCGGCGAGGGAGACCGGCTCTACCGATTTATGAGTGACAGAGATTTTGATGAACTCCTCAGCAAAAACGCACTGCTCGAGCACGCGGTGGTCCACGGCGGCGCGCGTTACGGGACGCTGAAAGATGAGATCATTCCGTACATCGAGCAGGGCAAAACCGTCGTCCGTGAAGTCGACGTGCAGGGCTTCGACAGCATCCGCACCCACGAACTCTTCCGCGGCCCCTCTGCACGCTACCGTCTTCAGTCGATCTTCATTCTCCCGGAAAGCAAAGAGCAACTCATCACGCACATCACCACCCGCGCCCCGATGTCGGAGGAGGAATTAAATCGTCGCATCGCGAGCATGGAGCGGGAGTTGACGTATGCGGAGCTGGCCGACATCACGATCCGCAATGTGGAGGGGAAATTGGAGGAGACTTTACAAGAAGTGGAAGGAGCAATTGAGGCATAAATTACGTAAGCCTATTAAGACGCCAATGCTACAGCTAATTGACGGTTCCGTAACTTCAGAGACTTTGATGGTGGGCAATACTGTACGATGTACGAACGGAAGCCAGTGATACCTACGACAAACTCCAAAGTGCGTTTTCCCTTGCGCGCGAAGCAGTCTACGCCTGATTCACCGTATCACCGAAACGAAAAAACTGACACGCAAGTGCCATGGTAAGTGCTGGATTGATGAGCAAGACCCCAACGCGGAAGTGTTTGGTATCAGCCCTCTTGAGCACGCGATATGGGAGGCGCGCGCAGTCACTTTGCGGTCGTGGCGGAATACTGTTCACTGACCCTTTCCTTCCTCGGTCAACGTGTGATTCAGGTGCGCCAAATCCATTTCATCGAAGCCTACCTTCTTCTCGCCCTCAGGTGTTTCCTGCACCATGAAGAATCCGATGTCCTGATTTGCACCTTCTGCGAGCGCAAGCACATCACGGACAAGAGTAGGTGAATCCAAATTGAGACTTTTCAGTTTTGCGCGGGGAATACGCGGCTCAATGCCAAGGTGCCTATCAATGAAGGACATCGTGCCAAAGGCGTGCTGCCCCCACTCTTGCTCATCGTTACATTCCAAATCGCCTTCAATCATTTCCTTCAACTCTTTCGTTTTGATTCTCTTCACAGCCGCTTCCAGTCGCTTTGCACGCTCAGGCGCAAGCTCTATCACCATATTGTGCATACGGCGCTCTACGTGACGTGCAATCCCACTGATACGCTCCTCAAATACGCGCTGCTGACCAGGAGTGCGCGCAGGGGAAGGAGCAAGTTCAATCGAGATCACATTGCGCTCAGAAGACGGAACATCGGACTTTGCTTTTGCCATATTGTGAGTGGGAAGTGGCCTTTGTTATACACTCAAAGCAAGGCAAAGAGTAGTACAATTCATTTATGTACCACTCATCACAATCCTGCGAAATGGAAGAGCATGAAACTGGGCAGGAACCTCAGGCACAAGCCCAATCTGCAAAGGTCGGCAAGATCAGATTTGTACGGGTAAAAAACGAGGATTCGGCACCGCAGGGGCGGCGCCACTCACTGGATGACCCACGTGTGATGGCGTTGCTGGAAGCAGCCTACCGTATCGGGTGCACGCATGAGGAAGCAGCCATGACCGCTGTGATGTCACCAGACACGATTGAGAGTTGGATGTCGCGCGGCGTGAAGTTGGAGCTATACGCCAACGGCGAACCTACAGGACAGATAGTAACCTATGCGGAAATGGTGAACCTGTGGAAATGTCACATGACGATTCAAGCGAAGCGCAAGATTTATAGGGCGGTGGTGGACGAGAGCACGGGCACGCATGACGCATGGCGCGTGCTGGAACGGCGCCAGCCAACAGAGTGGGGACTGAGGGCTGGCACAGCCCCGCTCACGATGAAGGCATGGGCTGGATTGATAAGGTGCTTGGCAACTTCAAGCTGATCGAACTTGCACGGGAAGCCATCCGTCACGGTTCTCCCGTGGTGAGAGAGCAGGTCATCAGAGCGTTGTGTTCTAACGTGGTTGTACGTGACAAGAAGCTAGTCCCAGAGCTACGTTCTCCGTTCAAGGAGGCTATGAATCGTGGTGATGGTGACCAATGGTGGAGCTTAGGGGACTCGAACCCCTGGCCTCTTCCATGCCATGGAAGCGCTCTACCAGCTGAGCTAAAGCCCCACGTAAAGCAGCTACGCTGCCACGTGGCACCGCCAGTTGATCTCATGACACAGCCTACTAATGGCTGCGCCACGTGATCGCGTCGCGATTTTACGTGGTGCGCCCGGCAGGATTTGAACCTGCGACTTCCAGATCCGCAATCTGGCGTTCTATCCGGGCTTAACTACGAGCGCACGATGGTGAGAGTAAAGAGCAAAACGACCGTAGAACGCCAGACGCTGGCTGTCATTTGATTGCGCGGATTTGCATCCGCGACCCGGGCTGAACTACGAGCGCACGAGAGAAAAGACCGGCGTTCGTGATGTACGAAGATTAGCATTTATACAAAGCCAAAACAATCTATTTATGTCTCATCTCTCTCATTCTTTGTATATCTCCAATCATGCTATCCTGAGCCTATGCCCACTCTGACCCTCGATCTCCTCC
>JACRIG010000098.1 GCA_016215715.1 Candidatus Peregrinibacteria bacterium
CGGCTCTCACGTACGCCGACGCGCAGGCGACGCCCAACACGGACTTCGGCCTCTACGCCGCCGACTGGGCGAAGAGCATCTTCTCGGGCGTCGTTTCCCTCATCGACACGACCGAACGTCTCAGCAGAAATACCCTCGGCCTCTCGTCGCAGTCGGCCTGCCTCTCATACGACGCATTCCTCCTCCAGTGCGAGATGGAAAAAACGATCGATGCAATCCAGACCTCCTTCGCTCTCCCCTCGGCGATGGCCATCATGCGCAAACAGTCGCTCCTGATGTTCCTGAACGAACGGCTGCGTCACCTCCACGCGGGCGCACTCGACCCGACGTACGTCGATAGCACATGGGGGCAGCGCGCGTTCTTCGACCCGCCGGAGACCGTCTGGTGCTGCCCCGAAAGCGACACCGACAACGCGTGCGTGAAGATACAGGAGGATGCGTGCGGTGAGGGAGGCGGCGAGAGTTTTGAAACGCGCGAGGCGTGCACGAACTTCGGCTGCAGGGAACCGGAGGCTGAGGAGGACACCGATGACGGCTCGCTCTGCCCCTACCACAGTGACTATATCGCTCCCGGGAACGGATTCGGTTGCGACCTGTCCGTGCTCGAAACGGGAGACCGCCGCAATGCCTACGAGCCCGTCGGCGCGGAGTTCACCGCGCAGCAGGCGGCAACGGCGAATGTGAATGCCGCGAGGGCGACGGCGGACCGGCTCAGTCAGTTGCTGCGTGACATTGAAGTCCTCTCGGGCCGCGACGCTCCCCCCGTCCCTGCGGAGCCTGCTGATCACAGAATCGGCTTCGGGTGCCTGCTGCCGCGCGGATACTGTGAGATGGATCCGGACGAGTCCTGTAACAACTCATCGGAATGCGAAGAGGAGGGATTGGGAAGTTGCGTGCTGCACACGGGGACCTGCGAGCGGAACGCCAACGTGCCGTGTTCGGATGATGACGGTTGCAGTGAGGGACATCTGGGCGCATGCATGATGACACCCATCAATCCCGTGACGATCCCGCTGCGCGGGGCTTTCTCCGTCGGACAGGACATCACGGGCCTCCTGCGGCGCTTCCTCGATCTCCGTACACTGCAGGGGGAGTCCCGCTTCTTCAGCTCAGATCTTTCGCTCCCTTCCGAGCTCTCCACGGAGTCAGGCGCAGCGGCGCGTCAGCAGAATGCGACGCCGCTGGGCACATTCACATCCGGCGGCCGGGCTATCGCCCGCGTCTGGAGTGCACTGCAGGGTGCCGCCGAAGCGCGCCTCTTCCCGCGCAGTTCCGATCCGGTCCTCGAAACGATATCTGCAACACGGGGACTGCGCACCGCGGTCAGCGACCTGACTCATATGAGCGGTGACAGTGACGCGCTCCGCGAATTTGTCGGCAACTTTGCCTTCTTCGAACGCGTCCAGTGCATCTTCCGCCCGTGCCGCCAGAAGCTGGAAAACGTCATGAAGATCGCCGCGAGTGACGAGTGTTTCCCTTACCAAAATGATTTCCTCGATGACACCGAGGAAGACGAAGGTCTCCGCTGGAAAAAATGCGTGAAGGACGCGTGTCTCATCATCCCCGGGGTCGATCTCGACGGCGGTCATTGCGCGTGCTTCCGCAAACAGGCAGGAGCCGACCCCGTCGAAGTAGGTGTCGGGGGGAATCCGGATTATTGCGTGGCGAGGGAATAGGCAAAAAGCGGAAAATTGGCACTGATTTCGGCACAAATAAAACCACGGTTCCTCTATGATAGAACCATGCAACCCCCGGACTTCGTCCATCTTCACACGCATTCTACGTACTCCCTTCTTGAGGGTCTCCCGAGCCCTGAAGAGATCGTGCTGCGCGCGGAGGAACTGAAGCAAAAAGCGGCGGGACTCACCGACCGCGGGTTCACGTACGGGCTGATTGAATTTGAACAGGCGGCGCGGAAGCACGGGATCAAACCGATTTTAGGAATGGAAGTATTCGTCGCGGCACGGACGCGCAATGACAAGGACAGCGGGACAGATACGAAGAGTACGCCGCTCACGCTTCTTGCGATGAATAAAGAAGGCTACGACAACCTGCTCCAGATGGCGACATTGGCAGCGATTGAGGGAATGTACTACAAGCCACGCGTCGATGCCGAGCTTCTCACGCGCTTCGGGAAGGGACTCATCGCACTCACCGGACCGGTGACGAGTCAGATGTCACAGGCGGCATTGAATGAAGACGGTAAGCGGATCGAAATGCTGACGGGGCAGTACCGCTCCTTCTTTGGAAAAGAAAACGTGTACTACGAACTCATGGATCTCCCGAATGTGCCGGGGCAGAAGGAAGTGAACCAGCAGCTGATTGCTTTTGCAAAGAAACTCAGCGTGCCGCTCGTCGCGACGTGCAACAGTTACTACTGCCGCAAAGACGACAGTGAAGCGCACGACATCCTCCTCTGTATCCAGAAGAACGCGAACGTCGCGGACCCCGGGCGATTTTCGATGCGCGAGACGGATTACTCGATGCGGCCGTATGAAGAGCTGGAGAAAGCTTTCGCGCATGTACCCGAAGCGCTCGAAAACACGAAGCTGATTGCAGACCGCTGCTCCGTCGAATTCGGTCCGCAGAAATACCACATCCCGCGTTTTGAAACCCCGAAGGGAAAAACGGAGTCGCAGTATTTGCGCGAATTGTGTGAAGAGGGATTGCCGAAACACTACGCGAAAGTGGAAGCGGTCCACCGCGAGCGGCTGGAGCACGAACTCTCGATTATCGACGCAATGGGATTCTCGGGCTACTTTCTGATCGTCGCGGACTTCGTGAACGAGGCGAAGCGGCGCGGTATTACGGTCGGCCCCGGCCGCGGCTCGGCGGCGGGCTCCATCGTTTCCTACTGTCTGAATGTCACGACGCTCGATCCGCTGGAGCACGGGCTGATCTTTGAACGCTTCCTCAACCCCGAACGCATCACGATGCCGGATATCGATACGGATTTCGCCGATAACCGCCGCGATGAAGTGCTTGAATACGTCCGCGCAAAATATGGAGCGGACCGTGTCGTACAGATCTGTACGTTCGGAACACTCGCGGCGCGCGCGGCGGTGAAAGACGTCGGGCGCGCGTACGGCGTTCCGTTTCTGGAGATGAATTCGCTCGTGAAGCTGATCCCCGAACGGCCGGGAACGAAACTGAAGGATGCGCTCGCGACTGCCGAAATGAAAGCGGTCTACGACAGCAACGACACGTACCGGAAAATTCTTGATGCCGCGCTGAAGCTTGAGGGAAAAGCGCGGCACATTTCCGTCCACGCCTGCGGCGTCATTATTTCACCGCAGCCCGCCATCCGCTACACGGCCGTCCAGCGCGCGCCCAAGGACGAGAAGACCATCATTACGCAGTACGGCGCGAAGCCGCTCGAAGCGCTCGGACTTTTAAAGATGGATTTCCTCGGTCTCACGAACCTCACTGTCATTCAGACCGCGCTCGAAATTATCAAACGCACACGGAATGAGGAGATCGATATCAGTAAGATTTCTCTGGATAACCGCGCGACGTACGCGCTCCTGCAGCACGGCGACACGACCGGCGTGTTTCAGCTGGAATCCGCGGGCATGCGGCGGTATCTCCGGCAATTAAAGCCCACCGCTTTCGGCGACATTACCGCGATGGCGGCCCTGTATCGTCCGGGTCCGATGGAATGGATTCCGAGCTACATCAAGCGCAAACACAGGCAGGAGAAGATTGAGTACCTGCATCCGGATGTCGAAGAAATTTTCCGCGAGACGTACGGCATCGGCGTCTATCAGGAACAGATTCTCCAGCTCGCGCGCAGCTTAGCCGGCTACACGCTGGGAGAAGCGGACCTCCTGCGCAAAGCGATCGGTAAGAAAATTAAGAAGGAACTCGACGCGCAACACGAGAAATTCATCAAAGGGGCGATTGTGAAAGGCTATGACAAACAACTGGCGCAGAAAATATTCGACGACGTCATTATGCCCTTCGCCGGCTACGGCTTCCCGAAAGCCCACGCTGCCTGCTACGCGCGCATTGCGTACGAAACGGCCTACCTGAAAGCAAACTACGCACCGGAATTCATGGCCGCGCTCCTCAGCTCCGACGCAGAAAACTCTGATCGTGTCATGATCGAAATCGAAGAGTGCAGGTCGATGGGGCTCGACGTGCTTCCACCC
>JACRIG010000100.1 GCA_016215715.1 Candidatus Peregrinibacteria bacterium
ATTATCGATCGCTACTTTACTCAGTATCTTTCCGTCGGCACCAAGCAACGCCAATCCATCCAGATCATCAAAGCTTATGTTTTCGGCCTGTGGCGGTCCCAATTTGTCGGGACCCTTATTTTCTTTGTTGTCCTTCCTGTCTTTCGTCCCGCCGTCTATCCCCGACTTGCCCTTGCTATTGTCAACGAGCGACGGAGGTGCATTCGGATCAACGGGCGGATCAACAGGCAGATCGTCTTTTTTTGCGAGAGACACCAGTCCCCATGCTGAAAGACCCAAGGCGACAAGACCTGACAGAGCCGCCGGCACGAAGACCCGGGGCTTTTTGTAGAATGGCCGGGGGTGCGTTGCAGCGGGAATCTGCAAACCATCCTCACTCGGCGATTCGGAAGCAGTCATGACACCCGTTTGTGCCGCCAAAGGCTGAACCATCGTTTTCTCTCCGGAAACAATCGGGTACGCGCGTTGCAACGTGGTTTCAAGCGGCGGAGGATAAAGAGCATCTATGTCCATGTTCATGTTCTTTGCAGTGGCAAGCCGTCCGCTGTTTCCATTTGTAGTGGTACCGTTTGGGGTCGCAATCCCATATTGGTACGGCGAAGGATAAGGGAAAATATCCGCAGGAACAGATGGAGGAGCAATCTCAAGCGCGTACGCCTCTACCGGAACCTCATCAGCAGTTTTGTACTTATCACCATAGAGAACATTCATGAGACGAATCAACACCTTATCAGCTGACGGTCGCCCATCCGGATCGACATGCATCATTTCGCCCAGCAGTGGACCCAAATCCGGATCTAGTTCGCTGAGCTTACGGATTTTGGGGCCTAAAAGTTTTGCCATATTATCCACACATGCCTGCCCCGAATTCATATGCCGTTTGGCAGTTTCGGGATCAGCAATAAGCTCTTCGAACGGGTGATGTCCTGTGCGCAGAAAATACAATAACTGCCCCAGTGTATTAATATCGCCAAGGGTATCCTGCGCATGCGTCCCGTGGGCAATACTTTCAGGCGCAAACGCACCAATGGTACCGAGAAGATGACCCGTCTGTGTGATGCTGTGCTTACTCTTCTTATCCAATGCAATGCCAAAATCAAGAAGACCAGTCGTCACACCTTTGCCCTTTTCATGCCGGAACTGATAGTTATTACCGGATGAATCGCGATGAACAATATCCTCGTTATCGGCAACCCGCAGAATCTTCGCACCGGCGAAAGCCATACGCTGTACCGCCTTCGACGACATAGGTGCGCCTTTTCGCACTTCAATGATGTCTCCAAATGAAACACCCAGCATATAATCCATGAGAATACTCGCATCCCTCTCGTCATAGGCATACACCTGCGGGGTTCCGCGACCGTTCATCCGCTTCAGACATGTGTATTCATTAAAGGAACGGATACGCGCATCCGCTGCCTGTTCCTTCGGTCTCTTGTGAATGAGAGGTACACTAAATTTTTGATGAAGAACCAGCCTCGCAATCGAACATCCTCCTGACATTTCATCCACCACAATAGTCAGATTGCCACTTTCATCTGCGAATGCCAGACGAGGCGCCTCAGGACTGCGGCGAAGAATGTCTATAAGGGTAGCGGTTGACCATTGGTATCGCGTCACCGTATTGTGAAAATCTTTGTTGTCGTCAAGTTCATGCTGAAGCGACTCCGAAAGATCATTGACTGTTTTGTCACTCATCTGCAGACCGATGACATTGTCCAACGGAACGACTTTTGGTAAGCCTGTGAGGTATAGCCGCTCGATAAAATCGGCCTTTGTCATAACGATCGGCGTTGTATCGGTCCGGAAACGGCCGGATATAGAGGGCGGAGCCGGAAAAATCGGTTCCAACTGCGCCGTGTCCAGGTTGGGAGAAGTAGCAGCGGGTGAGGAATGTTCTGCGACAGCCACGCTGCCACGAACACCGGAATCGGAAGTTCCTGCTGTTACGTCGGGGTTCGAATCGGACTCAAGACTCATAATGAAATATTTACGCTATTATTGCAAATAAGTCAAGTATTTCCTTTTGAAAGGGCATAAAGCGGCAAAGGATTGCATAGTTCGGTGAAATAAAAAGCCGCCCCTAAGGGCGGCTTTTTGAAATCGTTTTTAGCCGAAAGAATGTTACTTCAGCGGGATGCGGACGACGGACGTGAAGACGCCGAAGACGGAAGAGATCGCAGTGGAGATGCTGTTCCAGATGCTGTCCTCTGCAATGTGCGCGGGCTGATCCGCCGCGATGTACGGCGTAATCCATGGATCTTCCTGCTTTTCCTCCGCAGCAGCATGCATCAGATCCTTGGATGTCTGCTTAGCAGGGACAACAACGGGCGATGAGCCGTCCGTGATTTTCATCTGAAAAGCCTTGAAGATCGGGGCAATGGCGGATGTCGGCAGGGCAATGCGGGTATTACTCGTTGTCGAAACGGGAGTCGAGGTACCGGGCATCGTGGGAGTTCCGGTCGGAATGGTGGGAGAAATCGCGACTGAATTTATCGGAATGGTGGGAGAGATCCCAACTGACTGTGTCGGAATGGTGGGAGAAATCGCGACTGAATTTATCGGAATGGTGGGAGAGATCCCAACTGACTGTGTCGGAATGGTGGGAGAAATCGCGACTGAATTTATCGGAATGGTGGGAGAAATCGCGACTGAATTTATCGGAATGGTGGGAGTCACGATGACGGTGGGCGTCGGCACGGTGGGCGTCACAGTCACCGTACTCACAGGAGCAATCACCGAAGGCTCCGGAGCCGTTACGGACATCGGATCAATTTCTGCAACGGTGGTGACCGACGTCGGGTAGAGCTGCTGCGCAAGGTTCTGCGTGTCGGGCATCTCCGTGAGGTACGGAAGATCGGCACGGAGAGTCGCCATCCCGGGAAGATTGGTCTGGAGAAGAGTTGCCGCCGCGACGGAGAACCCGACGGCGTACAGCGACTGACGACAGAACGAGGAGAAGTGATCCATATGGGTATTTGTTAGTGACGTGAACATAATACCAAATTTGACGAAAATAGTCAAAAGCAAAATTGCGGCCGAATCGGGAATAAAGTCCTTTCTGCGCAGCAATTCCGATTCCCTCCCCTCTCCCGTAGACTGCTTGCATTCTTCCGCCCTCCCTCTTCATCGGCCTCGTCCTGCTCGCATGCCTCTCGCCGCTCCTCACGATGGCAAAACTGTTCCAGCTGAAGGAGTGGCGGTTCGACAGACTCCGTGAGCACGTACGGGCGGAGGGTTGGACGCGTTCCCTCTTCGGCTTCCTGCGGCCGGGGATTTTCTTTCTTGCGATCACTGCGGAGATTGTGACGCCGGTTCCGTTCCGTCCGCTGATCTCCGAAATCGCGATGGGGGTGTTTGCCCTCCTGACCCTCCTGCAACTCCTCTCGAAACGACAGCCCTTCCCCGTGCCGACCGCAAAGGCAGCGCTGATCGTGCTGCTGAGCATTGTCTACGCTGCTCTTCTCGCAGCAGTTCTGGAAGCCTCCCGTCCGGCATTCCTCCTCGGCATGCCGGTCATCCAGCCGTTCATCGTCGGCCTCAGCGTCCTGACACTCTTCCCGCTCGATTTCTTCCTGAAGCGCTCTGCGATGAATGCCGCGATGAAGATCCGCAGCGCCCATCCTGAGATTCTCACAATCGGCATCACGGGCAGTGTCGGAAAAACAACGACGAAGGAATTGCTCCGCCATCTGCTTGCTCCACTGGGCGCAATCGCAACTCCCGCATACGTGAATAGTGAAATGGGTGTGGCGAGGTGGCTCATAAAAGTATTGGCACCGAAAAAGGACAGCGGGAGAACACCCGAAGTCCTTCGTCCGAAGTCCGAAGTCCTCATCGTGGAGATGGGCGCCTACCGGACCGGTGAAATCAAAAAGTTATGCGACATCGCGCAGCCGTCGCTCGGCGTCATCACAGCCGTCGGCACGCAGCATGTCGCTCTCTTCGGTTCCGAAAACGCCATCGAGCAGGCGAAGGGGGAGCTGTTCGAAGCACTGCCACGGACCGGTCACGCATTCGTGAACATCGACAGTGACGCGGCGAGGCGCACGATCGGCAGGGCCGCATGCGCGGTGACGACGGTGGGGGTACACAGCGAAGCAATCCTGCGGGGACAGAGCGTGCACGACACGGACACGGGCCTTTCCCTCACGGTTACCGGCCGCACATTCACGCTGCCTCTGCGGGGACTACACAACGCAACCAACGTCCTGCTTGCGATTGCCGTTGCCAGACACCTCGGGATGAACGATGAGGACATCCAGTCGCGTCTGCGCACGTTCCAGCCGCTCCCCCACACGTTTTCCGTCCGGTTTGAGCGCGGGGTGCTGCTGCTCGACGACACGCATAACTCAAGCCCCTCGAGCT
This sequence comes from Candidatus Peregrinibacteria bacterium, assembly GCA_016215715.1. Classification (GTDB taxonomy): domain Bacteria; phylum Patescibacteriota; class Gracilibacteria; order Peribacterales; family Peribacteraceae; genus JACRIG01. The sequence continues at coordinate 4,369 of JACRIG010000100.1, forward strand.
TCCGTGCGGGGCTTGAATGGAGTGCGCTCCAGCCACAGCGTCCGCGCATCCTCCTCACAAGCGGCATTCTGGAGCTGGGGCCCGGCGAAAAACAGATTCTGGAAGATCTGGGCAGAAAAGCCAGTGACTGCGCAGAGCGTGTGATCTTCACCGGTGAACGCGGCAGAGATTTTTTCGCAGGCGGCTACGGCAAGCGTGTGGAGATGCTCTCGCAATCGACACCACCCGTCCCCACCGGAGGAATTCTTCTCTGCATCGGACGGATGCCACTTTCGTCGATCCAGCAGCTCCTCCCGAATCCCTAGCCCTTGCCCTTGCCCCATCCCTCATCATGCTCTTCTCCCCCATCCACCACACCTTCGCGCCGCTCGGCGACCGCAGACAATGTGTGCGTGCCCTACTGATGCTCTTCGCTCCGTGGAAATATCGCAGCGGCGAAAGCAGAGACATTCTGCGCGAACATCTGCGTTCGGCTTTCGGTGCGGAGGCGTTTCTTTTCTCTTCGGGACGGACGGGATTGCTCGCGGTGCTGCGCGCGATGAAGCTGCAAACCGGCGATGAAGTGATCGTGCAGGGCTACACGTGCGTCGTTGTCCCGAACGCCATTCATGCTGCAGGCGGCTGCCCCGTGTACGTCGATCTGGATCCTGACACCCTGAATCTGGACCCTGAAGAAACATCGAAGGCAATTACCCCGCGCACGCGCGCCGTTATCTGTCAGCACACGTTCGGCATTCCCGCGGATACGGAGCGCCTGCGCGCGCTCTGTGATCAGCACAACATTATGCTCATTGAAGATTGTGCGCACAGTATTCCCGACGAAGGCGGCCCGAAAGAAATCGGACGACACGGCGATGTGCTGCTGCTGAGCTTCGGCCGCGACAAGGCGATATCAGGCGTGAGCGGCGGCGCTATCCTCTGCCGGAATGCAGATCTTTCTGCGGCACTTGATGCACTCACAAAGGACACGAAAGAAATGTCATGCTGGATGATCGCGCGGCTGCTTTGCTATCCCCTCCTCTATGGCATTGCACGGCCATTCTACGGACTCGGTATCGGAAAGGTCTGGCTGAAAATAATGAGTCTCACACGCTTCCTGATTCCGATCCTCACGAAAGATGAAAAACAGGGACACATGCCGCCGATTATTGACCGGATGCCCAACGCGCTCGCATTCCTCGCACTCGACCAGTGGCACCGGCTCGGCGCACTCAACGATCATCGTCGCCTGCTCACGCGTTTCTACCTCGAGGAAGGAAAAAAACGGATGTGGCTCCGAGCGCTTCCCGGCATCACCCCCGACCTACCGCTCCAGAAATTTCCGCTCTTTCTGAGAAACGCGGATCATCTGCGCACGATCCTCCGGCGCCGCAACATCCACCTCAGCGACGGCTGGACCGGTTGCGTCGTCTGCCCGGCGACGGTGAATATCGACCAGACCCACTACCGTCCGGGCACCGGTCTGAAGGCGGAAATGGCATGCAGGCAGATTCTCAGCCTCCCGACACACCCGACGATGACGCTGAAGCAGGCGAAGCAGTTGATACAGGAAATCGAGGCGATACTCAGTTTCTCCCAACATTAAGACGTGCGCATCGCACGTCTCTACAATAGGATATCCCCGTGATTCTTTCGGACTCTCCATCACAGAAGGAATGGGACGCTTTTCTGCTTTCACAGACATTCCGCCCTTTTCTTCAGAGCTGGACGATGGGTGAAGTCTATCGTGACATCGGGCAGGAGCCGATCCGATTGATGGTCAAAGACAGCAATGAAGTGACGGGAATCTGTCAGGCAATCTTCGTTCCCGCACGCCGCGGTCGACACCTTGCAGTCCACTACGGACCGGTTGTGAAGAAGAATGAAGCTCTAGCGCCGATGATGACAGAACTAAGCAGAATTGCGGTTGAACGGGAATGTTCATTCATTCGTATTTCACCGTTCACGCCAGTAGAAGAGGAAGAAAAATGGAAGCAAGCTTCGGAAGTAAAAGCAGTCCCCTCCCCGCTGCATTTGTTGGGGGAACATATTTGGTATTTGCCGCTGACAAAAGATGATTCGTGGAACCTCCCGCAGCCACCCTTCGGCACGGCTCAGGATAAACTCCGGGCTGCTGCTGAATCTATTATAAACGAGCAGCAGCCGTCCCTGGCTGCGGCCCGTGGGGAAGAAGAAATCCTCATGCAGATGCGCAAAACCACACGTAACCTCATCCGCCGCGCGGAGAAGGAAGGTGTGACCGTACGGGCATCCGCTGACCCTGAGCATGAACTGGAACTCTTCCTGAAACTTCACAACGAAACCCGCTCGCGCCACGGCTTCACCCCGTACCGCGACAGTTTCTTCCGCGCGCAGGTGAAACATTTCGCGCCACGCAAAGAATGCACGTTATATCTCGCGGAGCATCAGGGGGAGGTGCTTGCAGCGTCGATTCACATGCACAGCGGCGGCGAAACCAGCTATCACCACGGCGCAAGCACCATGAGTAAAATCCCCGCAAGTTACCTGCTCCAGTGGACCGCGATCAAAGATGCCCTGAAGCGCGGCGATCATGTGTACAGTTTTTGGGGAATTGCACCCGTGAAACCGGACCCGCTGGAAACCGGAAGCTGGAAGCTTGAAGCTCCGAAACATCCTTTTGCAGGTGTCACTCTGTTCAAAACCGGCTTCGGCGGGAATCTGCTGAATCTCATGCACTGCGTCGATATTCCGCTCAGTAAAATGTATCAGCTGACACGGGCGTTTGAATTTCTGCGCAAATGGAAGCGTGGATTCTAAAAATATTTCCTTTGAACGCTCGTGGAGGGGTTCCGCCGGCTCGGGGGGGGCGGTCAGCGGGAATGCACAGCCGGCGGCGAACTTTTCGGAGTTTATCCTGAGCGCCGCGTCGAAGGGTTAATTTCTTTTCTAAGGCCTAAGAAAAGAAAGTAAGGGCGGCAGCTCACTATGACAAATGCTGCTACAATTCCCTTATGTCAGAAACTCCTCCATCTCACCCGACCACCATCGACGAAAAACTCGACCGCATCGTCACGCACCTCGACCACATGAACAGGCGCGACAAACTTCGCATGTGGGGCAGCCTCATCCACGGCATCATCGGCTTCATCCCGACCCTCATTCTACTTGGAACGGTATGGTACGTGTACAACAACGCAAGTAATCTTCTGACTACAATGGCTTCCGAAGCGGCAAAACAGGCGGCGGTCTACTCCGAGAGCAGCTTCACGAAGCAGTTTCAGCAGTATTTTCAGAAATAAAAATGTCATGGTGAGCGGCGACTAACTACCTCTCTCACCAACCCCTCTCTCCGGAGGAGAAAGGGGCTTTTTTAAATGGAACCCCTCTCATCCGGAGAGGGGTGGCCGCGCACGGCCGGGGAGAGGCCATCAAGAAACCAGAGAAGCTCACATCTCTGGTTCCTGTTCGAAATCGATAGTGTCTCAGCCACCTTTCACGGTCTTCAACACCTCCTCCGGACTCATGCTCGGGAAGACGAGGAAGCTGGGGAGACGCAGCAACTGGTCACGCGTGAAGGTGCGGTCGGGGGTGTTGGTGACGCCGAGGAGATAACCGGCCTCCTGCGCCATCTGCTGGACGCGGTCGTTGACGCCCCCTTGGGCATAGCCGATGGCGATGATGCGGCGGTGCGTGTACGCCTCCAGAATCTGCCGGCTCTGCCTGAGCTCCGCTTCAACCTGCGCATTCGTCATCGCGCGCAGATCGTCGCTGTCCTGACCTGCAGATTCAATATCGAAACCGTTTGCCCCGAGCGTAATCATCATCTTCTCCGTAATGCCGCCGAGCCCGATGTCCTTCGTCCGGATAAAGAACGTCGCACGGATGTTATTTTCCATCAGCGTATCCGAGAGGGAACGGACATTTGCAGAGGTAACGCCGGTCACGCCGAGCAGAACTTGTTTGGCCTGCAGCGTGATGTTTTGCGCCTCCTGCCGGACGAGGAAGTCATGGAAATCGCGGAAGGTGATAACGGTATAGCCTTCCTGCTTCAGGCGCGCGGTGTTGGCGACGATCGCGTCGACGGCGCCCGACTGGTCGAGACTGTAGAGCAGGACCGGAAGCGCGTAACTCTCCTGACGGACAACGAAGCGAGGGAGGAAGGGAGCGAGGTAACCCGCCGAAACGTAGCCGTCCTTCCCGTTGAAGCTGACGCGCGCCCACGGACCGGAAATACTGAGGGGTTTCACGATGGTTTGTCCGGGGATCTCCCCGAGTTTTTCGGATTTCTGATCAGCCGAAGCCCGCACGTTCACGAAGCCAAAATTCACGTAGTACATCCCCTCAAATTTCTTCTTTTCCTCCGCGAGTTTTTCCTCACTCGTCATCCGCGCGATGTACTGGGTCGCGACGTACCCGTCCACTTTGCCGACGACCGTCCTGACATGCGCCCAGCCGGCGTTCGCGAATTCGATCACTTCCATAATGTCACCGCGGGTGAGGCGCTCGAGTGATGCCCCGCCTGCCGAGGGTTTGCTGCGGACATTCAAAAAGTCATTCGTCACGCGGTAGACGTTGCCCGCGGCGGCCGTCCCGCCGGTGCGGATGGCCCTGTATGTCGGGAGCATCGAAAGATCGAGTACCGGCACGCCGTCAGGGCCGACCGTCGTCCCGGTCCCGCTCACCGGCATCAGATACGGTTCACTGCCTGTCGCCGCCCCGCTGCCGCTGGCCGTGAGATCCACGCCGCTTCCCCCCATCGCCTGTCTGGCCAGCTCACGGAAACGCGCGGCATCCTTCTCTGTGAAGACAAATTCTTCCGGCGCCTCCGGCCCTTTGCATCCGAAGAGCAGACCGAAACATGCGATGAGCAAAAACGCCACGAACGGCGAGAAACCATTGACGCGGATACGCTGACGGGAACGGAAAGTTGCCATACCGGGGAAAGGAAAAATGGGGAAATGAAAGGAGCGCTACATGCGCTCGGGAACGCGGAGGGTAAGAATTTCTGCGCCTGTTTTTAAAACAGTCGCGGCGGAGTCAGTGAGGAGAAGGCGGAATGCGCGCTCGGCCTCGGGTGCCGTCAGAATGGGATCCACGTTGTAGAACGTATTGAAATCCTGACAAAGCTGGTGCAGATAATTGGCAAGAACATGCGGCAAACGCTCAGTCCGTGCATGCTCAAGAACTGAGCTGAATTGGAGCAATTTTCCGAGCAACTGCCGCTCATGAACCGTGAGTGTCTTCACAGCCGGTGATGTTTTTGCAGAATCAGCTCCGGCCTTGCGGATGACGGATCGCGCGCGCGCGTGCGTGTACTGCAGGTAGGGAGCGCTGTTGCCCTCGAAGCTGAGCATCTTGTCCCAGTCGAAGACGATATCCATCTTTCGGTTCTGACTGAGAATGCCATAGACCACAGCCCCGATTCCCATCATCTCTCCGAGTTCCTTCGGGTCATCGGACTGGATTGCGTCACCGCGGTCTTTGATGATGGCGTCTGCGCGACGAACTGCTTCGTCGAGGACTTCCTCCAGATGAAGTATCGTTCCTTTGCGCGTACTCATGCTCTGGTCGGCAAAGCGCATCCGGCCGAAGACGATGTGCTCCCAGACGGGAAGTTCCCACTCGAGGAGTTTCGCCGTGGCCATGAGCTGCTGAAAATGCAGCGTCTGCTCGACGCCGACGACATGCAGAATCGCAGCCGGGTGATAGCGCGCGATGCGGTCGACAACGAGCGCAAGGTCCCGCGTCAGGTAATTCGTCCCGCCATCGGACTTGAGCACCACTGCGGGCGGAAGAGTCGACGGCGGCGGAAACTGGACGATAGTCGCACCCTTCTCTCCCTTCGTGAACACCCCTTTCTTCTTCCCCTCTTCAATAATCGGCGCCATCGCTGATTCGTAATGACTCTCTCCAACGTCGGTATCGAACCGTGCGGAAAGTCGCTCCAGCACAGGTGCAACGGCACGTTTCGTCACATCAACAAACGCCTGCCAGACATGCCGTACTTCTCTGTCTCCGTCTTCCAGTCGCTTGAACGCTGCCTGACCCCGCGCTTCCAGTTCGGGATCTTTCTCTGCCTCTTCGTGAAATTTTACATAGAGTGCGAGCAGTTCGTTGAGGGAAATTTTTGCAGGATCCGCGCCCGCACCCCACTTTTCGAATGCGACGAAGAGCTTGCCGAACTGCGTTCCCCAGTCGCCGAGGTAATTCCACCGTACGACCGGCGTTCCTTCGTGCGCGTACAAATTTGCGATGACCTGCCCGATCATCGTCGTCAGGATGTGATGGACACCGAGCGGCTTCGCGATATTGAGTGAGCAATACTCGACGATGACCGGCGCTTCTTTCTTTCGTGTCACCGCGGGTGTGCACGCTTTGCGCGTCACTGCGAGTTCTTCCAGCAATGCTTTCGGCGTCAGCCAGACGTTGATGTAGCCGGCACCCGCGACTTCGCAGCGCTCCACTCCTGACAATTTTCCGACTTTTGCGGCGAGTTCATCAGCAACGTCGCGGGGGGATTTTTTAAGGATGCGCGCAAGTTGCAGGGCGACGGTTGTTGTGATGTCGCCATGATTGACGTCGGCTGGTTTTTCCCATTTCCATGCCACTTTCATCGCTTCCGAGCCCATCGTTTTGAGCAATTTTTGTGCCTCGGAAGTTAGCGTTTCAAACATGGTGTCGAACAAAAGTAATACTCAACAAACGGGCCGAACTATAGCACCGGAGTTCACTTCCACTAGTTGAAACAATAATTTGCTCTTGCTCACACTTTATACTCATGTTTTGAACACAATTTTGTATCAAAAATCGCCTGTTCATTTTTTAGGAACAGATGAGGATACTTCCATGGGCAAAAATACTGTCTTTGAAAGAAAATGAAAGTGAAATTTTTGGTTACAGCGCTGAACTTCTTAGTAAAAGGAGGGGTTCCGCCGGCTCGGGGGGGGGCGGTCAGCGGGAATGCACAGCCGGCGGCGAACTTTTCGGAGCCTGTCCTGAGCCACGACGAAGGGCTACTTTCTTTCCATGGCCGGGAAAAGAAAGTAGAGGCCGAAGGTACATCAGATGAGGAGCTAGAGAAAACGTTTAGGAGCAGATACACTCACTCCCGATGTCCACTCCCCACAAACTCACAAGCACTCTCTGTCTATCCCTCCTCCTTTTTGCCTGCGCGAGGGACACACCATCCACAACTTCATCCGTCACAACCGTTCCCCCGCGCGCAGCCGCATGGACGCAGGGACTGATGACGGAAAATCTCGCAGTTCTGACGGCCCTGCCCAGCGCCCTCTTCGGACCCTACGTCTCCGGTTACCTCGCTCACACGACAGGGTATCTCTACCACGGAGCACTGCAGGGCGTCGATGCGCAGGCGACGATCCTGTTCGGGGAGCAGCAACAACAGGAGGAAACGCTCGCGCTACTGGAGGATCTCGGAGCCGCCGTGGAAGCGAATGTCACCGACCTCATGAACCGCAGCCCCGAGCGTGAAAAGACGCTGGACGAGTATCTGAGAGCGCTCGAGGTACTGCTCAAAATGGCGGACAGTAAAATGACAGCGCTCAAAGATCAGTACGATGAGCTGGGCAAAGAGCGCAGCGCGGCACGCAAGAAAACCTCGAACATCCAGCACGTGCTGAACCAGAACCTGCGCGACAAAAATTACGGCGAAGCCGGGCAACAGCAGGAAAAACTAACGGAGGCGGAGCAGGAGCTGGCCGAAGCGCAGGCGCGTCAGAAGCACATCCAGAGTATGATCGACATCTTCGAGGATCTCACGGAGATCGGAAAGGAACGCCTCAGTGCCATGCAGCAGAATCGCTCCGCTCTCATCGCAGGAGTGCGCGTCGTCGATGTCCCGGGCATCGAGGACATCGGGGTGCTTCGCACAACACGCAAATCCAGCCGCGCGCGCAGCGGAGGAGGCGGGATGGGGAGTATTTTTGATCCGGGGTAGGGACCATCATTTTCATGGCTTCGGTACTCAAAAAAGCGACATTGACACATAATAAAACCAATGGCCCCTGCATTGCCCGAAAACGCCTTTTCAGCTATAATAAAAGGATTCTCTCGTTATGCCAGACACAAACCCCACGCCCCCTCCGGCCCCCGTCGCTGCGCCCGTCAAACCGCCACATCCGCTTCTGGAAGCGATCGACGATCTGCTCGGACTGCACAAATCAATGGATGCAACACTCGCGAAAGGTGAGGATGAACCGATGACGCTCGAAGAAAAGGATGTCATCAAACGCTACGAGCAGGGCCTCCAGAAAATGCTCGATATCATCGCGCCGTCGGGGATGCAGGTGCGGACCAAGGACCTCATCGTCAATGACATCTTTGCGCGGACGTTCTACGTCTACAACTGGCCGAACTACATCTACCCCAACTGGCTGTCGCAGCTCATCAACCTCGACGCGACGATCGACATGGCCCACTTCGTGTACCCCAGCAACAACAAGGCGATTATGAAGATGCTCCGGAAGAAAGTGGCGGAGCTGCGGTCGAGTATCCGCATGCTGGAGCAGCGCGGCATCGTCCGTGACCCGACGCTGGAAGCGGCACTGCAGGACGCCGAAGAACTGCGCGACCTGCTCGCGCGCGGGCAGGAGAAGCTCTTTCAGTTCGGCATGTACATCACCATCTACGCCGAGGACGAGGAGCGGCTGAAGAAACTCCAGACAGACATTGAGTCGCTGCTCGGAGGAAAATTGGTCCTCACGAAACCCGCGATGTTCCAGATGGAGCACGCGTGGACGAGTACGCTGCCGCTCTGTCTCGACGAAATCGAAATCAACCGCAACATGAATACGTCGTCCATCGCGACCAGCTTCCCTTTCTCGAGTTCGGACCTCACCGACGACCACGGCATCCTCTACGGCATCAATCGCCACAACGATAGTCTGGTGATCTTCGACCGGTTCGACCTCCCCAACGCCAACGCCAACATCTTCGCCGCCTCCGGTGCGGGTAAATCCTTCACCGCAAAGCTCGAAATTCTCCGGTACCTGATGCTCGGAACCGACGTCCTCGTCGTCGACCCGGAAAACGAATACACAAATCTCTGCGAAGCCGTCGGGGGCTCCTTCATCCCGCTCTCCATCCAGAGCCAGTACCGCATCAACCCGTTCGACCTCCCCGAGGGTGTGCGCGGCGATGACGCAGCGGCGGGTGAAGTGCTGCGCGCCGCCATCATCAACGTCCACGGACTTTTGAAACTGATGCTCGGGCCCATTACGCCGGCGGAAGACGGCGTCCTCGACAAAGCGATCCTCGACACCTACGCATTGCGCGGCATCACGCTGCAGGCACCTGACCCCGGCAGCATGGAGCCGCCGACCCTCAAGGAACTCGTCGATGTGCTGATGACCAGCGACGGCGGCGAGAGCATGGGGCGCATCCTCCAGAAATACACGCAGGGCAGCTTCGCCGGCCTCTTCGACCAGCGGACGAACGTGAAGCTCGACCGGCAGATGATCGTCTTCCAGATCCGCGACCTCGAGGAGCAGCTGCGTCCGATCGCCATCTACGTCGTCCTCAACTTCGTCTGGAACCGCATCCGCGCGGAACTGAAGAAGCGACTGCTCGTCATCGATGAAGCGTGGAACCTCATGCAGCACGAGGACTCCGCGCGCTTCCTCTACGGCATCGTCAAGCGCGCCCGCAAGTACTACCTCGGTGTGACGACCATCACGCAGGACGTCGATGACTTCGTGGAGTCGCCCTTCGGCAAGCCGATCATCACGAACTCCTCCCTGCAGATCCTGATGAAGCAGTCCCCCGCCACGGTCGACAGCCTGCAGAAACTTTTCTACCTCACCGACGGAGAAAAATATCTCCTGCTCAACACCGAAGTCGGTCAGGGCATTCTCTTCGCCGGCTACAAGCACGTCGCGACGGAGATCGTCGCAACACCCGAGGAAACCGCGCTCATCACGACGAAACCGGAGGAAATTCTTGCGAAGAAAGCAGCTGATAATGCGCAGGCAATCCTGACGAAGGCCGCGGCCATCACGATTCCGACGACACCGACCGTGAGTGAGACGACGGCACCGGTTGTGGAGGCAGCGGAAGAGACAGAGGCAGCACCGGCGGAGGAGCCGAAGCCTGAAGCTTAAAAGAAAACATTTTAGGTTGTCATGGTGAGCTTAGCCTGTGGTGAGCCTGACGAACCATCGAACCATGTGCTACCGTACGCTCCGTGCTCGAAGCCCTCATCCTTGCGCTCTGCATGCTGCTGCTTTCGCTGAACCTGCCGATCTGGGTGCAGCTCCTGATTCTCTGCGGGGTCACGATTCTGATCATCCCGAGCATCTCCGCGATGCTCGGCGGCGCGCCGTTCGTCCCGACGAATCGATCCTCTTTTACACGGATGATGCAGTGGGCAAACATTAAAAAAGGCGAGCGCGTCTACGACCTCGGCTGCGGCGACGGGCGTTTCGTTTTTGCAGCAGCGGCTGCGGGAGCGAATGCAACGGGCTACGAACTTTCGATTCCCGTCTGGCTCCTCGCAAAAATCCGTTCGTTTTTTCATCCCCGCTCTTCCATTCAGTACAAAAACTTCTGGAAGCAGGACTACCGCGATGCGGATGTCATCTTCGTTTATCTGCTCCCGAAAACCATGCAGACCTTCAGAAAAAAAATCTGGCCGCAGCTGCGCACAGGCACCCGTGTGATTTCCCACGCGTTTGCGATGGAGGGAATTACGCCGGAGAAGAAGGAAGGGACGGTGATGATGTATGTGAAGAAATGATAGATTTGACAGAAACGGAACATTGCAAAATTTATATATTATAGTATAATATTAATGGAAATTTTTGCTATGGATCACAATACGAAAACACTGGCGAAGCTTGAAGAAATACTTGTCCAGGAGGGCGAGGATGGGCCCGTACTCTGTATTCATGGACATGAAGTAGCTATTGCACAAGCGAAAGCATCAGGAAGACTGAGACCATCGGGAAGAGTGGGCTTACCTCTTATCGATGGAATTGCGACAACCTCGACCGAACAGATTCTTCACCTCTGTCCGTATTTTGGCCATCGAACATGCGCACACAGAGATAACCTTGGTACGAATGTATACGAAGATGAAATTGAAATGCTACACGCAGAAGGTCTTATCGACGCCGAGCGGTACTATGCTCTCCGTGAACAAAATAACACTGCTATTCATGCAGTAGGACGTTTGGATTCCTATGCTCGTACGTTTGCCAAAGAAAATGTTGCAGATCCAAAAAAATTCTTCGAACAAAGAAAAGATCTGGAGGAACGTCATTTAGCTACTTGGAAAAATATTGTAAATCCCTTACGCAAAGAACTACTTGGCGTATTGCGTGGTAGAGCACGAAAAGCTTCATGAACAACGATATAGGAATCGTTGCAATATGAATTTATTGTGCGCTGTTTTCTTCCTTCCCTTCTTCCACCACCTTCCATCTCACTTCCGGCTTCAGCTTCCCCGGCAACGCAAACCCCGCAGCCCGCTTGTGACCGCCACCACTTAATCGTCCCGCCATTTCGTTCACGTCGACATCGTCACGAAGCGTGCGGATCGATCCCTTCACTTTCCCGTCGCGCTCGGAGAGGACCATCGAGAAGCGCATGCCCGGAACGGCGTTCACGTAATCGATGGCTCCAGTAAGTTCGCTGTAGTCCGCTCCCGTTGCGCGGAAGTCGCCTTCGGTGACGGCGGAGATGGCGCCTCCTTCTTCCGAAATGCTGATTTTTTCGAGCACTCTTCCCCAAAGCTTGAGAGTGGAAAGTTTGGCAGTGCGGAAGACCGCGCTGACAATGAGTTGCTGACGTGCTCCCGCGCGGAGTAAGCGTGCAACGGTCCGGTAGACCGCAGCGGTGGTGTTGCTGTGGAGCAGTCCACCGGTATCGGTATAGACGCCCGTGAGGAGGCAGGTGGCAATGTCGCCGGTTATGCTCCAATGGAGCACATCTGCAAGCAACACAACAATTTCGCAACTGGAGGCGGCAGTCGGCACGACGATGTTGACGGTACCAAAATTTGAATTACTCGGATGATGATCGATGTTCACAACCGGCATCGACTTATCGAAGAGCATCGGATGGCTCTCGTGCAGATCGGTGAGCTTGGGTTCGGCACTGTCGACAATTACGACTGCATCTCCCTCCTGTATCGCAGGCGGCCCCTGCAGACGCTGGACGGAAGGAAGGAAGTGAAACGTCTCGGGTGCGGGATCGGTGCAGTGCATACTGACACGCGCGGAGGGAAAGTGCTGCTCGAGGAGCAGGCCGATCCCGAGGACGGCTCCGACAGCATCGCCGTCCGGATTCCTGTGACAGATGCAGAGTATGCGCTTCGCGGCTGCGAAGATTGCTGCTGCCTTCTCTGCGTCGGTTGCGTTGACCATAAGGGAGGAAGCGTACGTGGATTCGAACACTCGGACAACACGCATCAGGTTGCGTTATCAGGCAAGATGATTCGTGACAAATCATTGTCGTTTTTGTTTTACTACACTGGCCAGTTCGTTCGTGGAGGGGTTCCGCCGGCTCGGGGGGGGTCGGTCAGCGGGAATGCACAGCCGGCGGCGAACTTTTCTTTGTAACTTTCTTTTCTTTGGTCGAGAAAAGAAAGTTAGGTCCGAAGTACAAGCCAATATTTATCACACTGCTACACTATCTCCGATGTCCCGCTTCAAAATCATCTTCTGCGGCACCCCCTCCTTCGCCCTTCCTTCTCTCAACACTCTCGCCGCTGATCCCGCTTTCGAGATTCTCCTCGTCGTCACCCAACCCGATCAGCCGGTCGGCCGCAAGCAGGTGATTACACCGCCGCCGGTGAAAGTGCGGGCAGAGGAATTACATCTTCCCGTCTTCCAGCCAAAAAACGTGAGTGAAGAATTACCGCAGTATTTAGAGGAAAACAGTATCCCGAAGCCGGATTTTTTAATCGTTGTCGCG